>JAADYZ010000215.1 GCA_010092775.1 Chloroflexota bacterium | reverse complement strand
GTGTGAGGTTTGTGCGGTCAGTTTGCCAGATGTGCAAGCTGCCCTGGCCAAGCTCTTGTCATCCAAGCCGAAATTGATCTCATTGGAACCGCGTACCGTCAATGACGTTTGGGAGGACATCCAACGAGTTGCTGAGGCCCTCTCCGCACCCGAACGCGGGATCACCTTCGTGGCGCAAAGCCAGGCGCGTATGGACGCTATTCGCGAACGAGCTGAACAGATTGACGCCAAGCCGACAGTGGCGTGCATCGATTGGATTGACCCCCTGATGGCTGCAGGCAATTGGGTTCCCGAATTGGTTAAGATGGTCGGTGGCCAAAACCTCTTTGGTGAAGTGGGTGAGCACTCCCCCTGGCTCGATTGGAAAGACCTGCGCCAAGCCGACCCAGACATTATCGTGTTGATGCCATGTGGGTTCGATTTGGTGCGCACGGTGGAAGAGGCTGCCAGCCTCTGGTCATTGGAGGGCTGGGCTGATCTTAAGGCGGTGCAGAGTAAGCGCCTCTACGCAACCGACGGCAATGCCTACTTCAATCGTCCTGGCCCCCGCCTGGTTGACTCGATGGAGATTCTAGCTGAGATCATACACCCTGGTGCCTTTGCCTTCGGCTACGTGGGAAGTGGATGGGTTGGCCTTGAGACGGCCTCGTGAGTGCTCCACGACAGTCCCTCACCAACAGCTTGCGCAGGCTGTTTGATCCGCTGCTAGCGCGGAGTGCCGCTGCGCTCAGCCGACTTGGGATCGCGCCAAACACCTTGACCGTCCTGGGCTTCTTGATCTGCCTTGGGGCAGGGGGGCTTGCTGCACTGGGCTACCTATTCTGGGCGGGGTTGATCTTCCTAATGGGGTCGGCTCTGGATGCTCTTGATGGACCCTTGGCGCGCCATTCGGGCCGTAGTAGCCTATTTGGTGCGTTCCTAGATAGCACTCTGGATCGCTATGGTGAAGCTGCCCTGTTGGTCGGCCTGGCGACACACTTCGCGACCGCTGGCCAACCTCTCCTAGTCTTCCTGACCTCACTGGCCTTGCTTGGCTCCTTGATGGTCAGCTACACCCGCGCACGCGCAGAGGGTTTGGGCATCGACAACGCGGTTGGCTTGCTGACCCGCTTGGAGCGGGTTGGCCTGCTGACCCTGACCTTGCTCATCGGGTGGACGACGCTCGGACTGCTGGCCCTTGCGCTCTTGACTCAAGTTACTGTGGCGCAGAGGGTTCTGCGCGTGCATCAAGAGACTTCTTCATCATGACGCCACCAGTGGTTCAAGTGGGGCCAATCAGTATTGGTGCATTTGCCCTTATCATCCTGCTTGCCTTGATTGTCGGGGCGCTTCTCGCCGTGGTGCGCCTGCGCCAGTCTGATCAGCCCTTGCTGCCAATACTAGACCTGCTGCTTCTAGGCCCAATCCTGGCGATTGTGCTTGGACGCCTGTTCTACATTTGGAATCCACCTCCCTCTGCCGCCGACTTGTTCTCCCGCTCTTGGTACCTCTCTAATTTGCTCGACCTGCAAGCGGGGCCGCTGGCAGTTTGGACAGGCGGACTAGGCTCCGCTGGCCTGTTACTTGGTGCGCTGTCGTCGCTAGTGTTGGTTATGCTGCTCCGCGTGATGGATTGGCGCCACTGGATTGATCGCATCATTCCAGCTTTTCTGCTAACTTGTTCGATCGCGGCGCTGGCTAACCTTGCCAATCGGCATTTGCTCGGCCCTCCCACCACCTTGCCCTGGGGGCTGACGCTGGCCAATCGCCCGCCTGCCTATGCGGACCTGCTCACCTTCCCGCCGGAAACTCTATTCCATCCAACCCCAGGTTACGTCGCCCTCTGGATGTTGTTCAGCCTGGTGGTAGTGCTGCTCATCGAACGCTTTTGGGCAAGGCCCATTTCACCAGGCCGCATCGGTATACTCGACTTGGGCTTGGCTGCAACCGGCTGGCTGGTCTTCGATTTCTTGCGGATTGACCTCAATACCGGACTTCTCGGCTTGACCGGTTTGCAATGGCTTTCCGTTGTGCTGCTCGTGAGCCTTGTCCTGCTCGATCGCCTGACAGCGGCGCATCGCCCCGACCATAGTACTGAACGCGTTGCTACTGACCTGCGCGAGTGCTAGGATACTTTAGGGAGATGCAAAACGAAGTAAAGGACTCGGCTTTTATACCGACCAAGAGAGTGGGGATTCATGATCGAGACATTCGATCTGACAAAGCATTTTGACGATTTCGTGGCAGTACAAGGCATTTCATTGCATGTCGATCGCGGTGAGGTGCTCGCGCTGCTGGGCCCCAATGGCGCGGGGAAGACAACAACGGTACGCATGCTGACCTCGGTCCTCATTCCGACCGAAGGGCGTGCCACTGTCGCTGGTTATGACGTCGTGACGGATGCGGAGCAGGTCCGTGCCAATGTGGGGGTTCTGACTGAAGGGCACGGCCTGTACTTACGCATGAATGGTCGTGAATATCTGGACTTCTTCGGCGCAATGTATGCAGTGAAGCCAGAGCGCCGCCGCCAGCGCACCCAGGACTATGCCGAACGCTTTGGCATGGCTGAGGCATTGGACCGGCGGATGAGTGAGTATTCCAAGGGAATGCGCCAGAAACTCGCATTGATCCGGGCCATCATCCACGACCCACCCGTTATCTTGCTAGATGAACCCACCTCCGCGATGGACCCACACAGCGCGCGCCAGGTGCGCGATGCCATCCATGACTTGCGTAAAGACGGGCGCACGATTATCCTAACCACACACAACCTCAACGAAGCGGAGGAACTGGCCGACCGCATCGCCATCATACGCCGGGGCGAGATTATCGCGCGAGGGTCTGTTCTTGAACTCAAGACCGAGCTTCTGGGGCCACCGCTCTTGGAACTCAAGGTGGCCGATCAGGTGGATGGCTTGGTCGAGGACCTGGCTGACGTGGTGAGCATTGACAGCTATGGCTACAATTGGGTGCGCTTTCGGACACCGCAGCCTCAAGTGGTCAATCCCCAGCTCTTGAAGCAGCTCGCGGCGCAAGGGGTTGATGTCATCACGCTGAGTGAGGTGCCCCAGAGTTTGGAGCAAGTCTATTTGCGGGCGGTGCACGATGAGTCGGAAACGCGACAGGAAGACGAGTCGGTAAGCGAAGGTCAGGGAGAAGCATGACAGCGATTGCCCCTTCTACAGAAGATACAGGACGCGGCCTCGCCCGGTTTTTCGCATTGGTGCGCTGGAATCTGTCCCGCGCGTTGATCATCACCAGGCGCGAAATCCTTGATACCTTCCGCGATTGGCGCATCATTATGCCCACGCTCACGCTAACGATTATCTTCCCCGCCATCGCCAACTGGGGCGCATCTGAAATGGTAGACTGGTTTAACCAGTTCGGCGCCGAATTGTTGGCGGAGCGCTTATTCCCGTTTACTTTGCTGATCGTCGGCTTTTTTCCCTCGTCGTTCTCGCTGATCATTGCACTGGAGTCCTTTGCAGGCGAGAAGGAACGCCGCAGCCTTGAGCCCCTGCTTTCCTCCCCGATGAGCGACTTGCAACTCTATATCGGCAAGACTCTCAGTTCAACCATTCCACCTGTCCTGGCCAGTTGGCTGGGGATGGGTGTCTATCTGGCGGGCATCCTGATCTTCTCTCTATGGGAGCCGCCACCTATTCTAATCTTGCAGATTGTCCTGCTCACGACGGCCCAATCATTTGTGATGGTTTCGGGAGCCGTAGTCGTCTCCAGTCAATCGACCAGTGTGCGGGCGGCGAACCTGTTGGCGAGTTTCATCATCATCCCAACGGCCTTCCTTGTCCAGGCTGAGTCGTACATCATGTTGATCGGCAACTACAATGCGCTATGGTGGGTGCTGATTTCGCTGCTGACGCTCAATGTGATCTTGGCCCGGATGGGTGTGCGCGTATTCAATCGCGAGGAACTCCTGGGGCGCGAAATCGATGAACTCAATCTACCCGCTACCCTGGCGGACGTGTTCAGGCGGGCCTTGGCCCGCCGACCCGCAGGGCCGCGTCGTTCAGCCTGGCAGTGGTACCGTGAAGAAGTCATCGGCGTCATTGGTGACATGCGCTTTGCCCTCTTCATCGTTTTCGCGGCCATGTTTGCCAGCTATTTCATCGGGGCGCGCTATGCCAACCTCTTCCCAATACCGCCGTCTCTTTTCGATACGCAAGACTGGCTGCCGCAGTTTGAAGCATTCTTGCGCCAATACGGCTTCTACTCGGTTGAGGGTGTCTTGCTCGTCATCTGGCAAAATGTGCGCGTGTTGGCGGTTGCATCCGCATTGGCTGTGTTCAGCTTCGGCCTCATTGCAGTGCTGCTGTTGATGGTGCCGCTGGCCCTGGTAGGCTATCTGCTGCCGCAGATGATCGCTGCGGGCATCGACCCGCTGACCTCTTGGATGCTCGTTATTCCTCATAGCATCTTTGAGATACCCGCCGCTATCATCGCAGGAGCCGCTGCCGTACGGCTGGGCGCTACCGTGATTTCACCGCCGCCGGGGAAGACATTGGGTGAGGGGTGGCTCATTGCCTTTG
>JAADYZ010000214.1 GCA_010092775.1 Chloroflexota bacterium | reverse complement strand
GGCAAGGGCCCCGGTTCGGTGGCCAGATCAACAACCACATTCGCGCGAAAGCGTCGGAGATCAAACACACCACGCGGATAGAGCTTTGAGAGGTAGGTCAGGGTAGCCGTACTGACGATGTGCAGCGGCGCATAGTCGAAGAAGCCTCCTTCGGGTGCAGCACGCCCCATCGGCTCAATCCGGATGTCGGGTTCTGCTGCGTTGACGTCGGCTCGGTCAGCTTCTCGAGTCGGCTCTGGCACGGCTCCAGTCCGCACCAGCCGTACCGACCGGCCAAAGCTATCAGACAACCTGCGATCGACCTCAGGGTCATCACTTCGGATTTCTACCCCATCTGGCAGGGTTATGATGATCGGAGGAAAGGGATTATCAGCCGAGGGTTCACAATCATAGTGGGCGCGGCTGTCGAGCATCGTCCGCCACTTCTCAGGGTGCTTCGCGTTGACAATATGCCCCGTCTCCATATCCTGGACCGCGTAGCCACGATCACCCAACAAGCCATAGGTCGACACCTGAACGTTTTCCAGGCACTCGCCTTGCATCGACTTCACCGGATAGCGCTGGAGAGACTGGACTTCACCTTGTGGAATCACCATTATTCAGCCTTGTCGGCACTGCTGGGTCGTTCGCTGAAGGCGCTGCTCATTGGCAGGGTAAAGGAGAAAACCGCCCCACCTTCTGGGTTATCCTCAACCCAGATTTCACCCCCATGCGAGCCGATGGCCAATGCACAGAATGCCAGGCCCAAGCCGGTGCTGCGGCGCCGGGTGCTGGTCTGGCCGGGAACTTGAGCGAAACGATCGAAGATGGTCTGTTTGAATTCGTCCGGCACGCCTTTCCCCTGATCGATCACATCAACGCGCATCATGAGGCGGCTGTCGTCACCGTTGTGATGCTGATGGTCGTTCCAGGAGCGAGCGCGCAGGGTGATCGTCGAGCTCTTCGGCGTGTACTTCAGCGCGTTATCGACCAAGTTGCGCACGGTGCGCTCAATCACATCATGGTCGATCATAGCCTGTGGTAAATCATCTGGCGTATCGATGGCAACGGTGACGTCTAGCTCCCGCGCAAGGGGACTGAGATCGGTCGATACGTCTTCCAAAATGCCGCGAATAGGCTGGCTGGCCAATTCCAGTTTCAGTTCGCCGCTCTCCATCTTGGAGAGGTCGAGAATATTATTGACCAGATTCAGCAGTTTGTTGATTGCGCGGCGACTGGTATTGATGGCCTGGTCGATCACCGGATGATCGGGAGAGAACTCCCGGACGAGCCGCATACTACCCTCAACCGCCTGCAACGGCGAGCGCAGGTCATGAACAATCATGCTGGTGAGGTCTTCGCGGGCTTGTTCGAGTTCCTTTTGCTCGGTGACATCTCGGAAGACCAGCAGCAGCCCGATGAATGTGCCCTTCTGATCGCGCACGGGGGTGATGGTGCGCTCAATCCAGCGCCGGGTGGACGGGCGATTGCTGTCTGCGCGTGGTGGCGCTTGCGCCACATAAAGGTCTGTGCTCGACTCTAGCCCTGGGTCCATGATCCCTTCGCGCAAGGTAGCCTCAAGCTGCCCCTCCGCAAAGCCAAGACCTTCAGCAAACACCGCCAGGGGGTTCGCAATGAACTGATCTGGCGAGCGCTGTTCAGCCGTCGCCCGGGCAAAATCGAGGAAGTCGCCCATGCGGGTGTTGGTCATCACGATACGAGACATGGTGTCGATCATCAACAGCCCTTCGCGTGAAGCGTCGGTAATCGCCTCTAGACGATCGCGCACCGTTTGCACATGGCGGTAGAGCTGGGCGTTGCGAATCGCGAAGACGGCTTGAAAGGCCAGTTGACGCACGAAGGTTACATCGTCATCGCTGAAGGCGTGCAAGATAGCGCTCTCCAGCATGATCACACCGATGACACGCTCCTCGATCGTGATCGGTACGATCATTTGCGAACGTGGCCCTTTGTCGGCGATGTCATCGGAGAACTTGAGAATGGTCTTGTTGGTGCCAAGTTGATGCTCGTCCTGCAGGCGCTTGGCAATCATGTGCGGGGCACGGTCTGGGCTGGACGGGTCGAAGCCGCGCCAGGCCACCAGGTGCGGCCCCTGCGACTCACCGAGCAATTCGCCATATTCGGGGTTTTCCGTAAGCAGCAGCATTCCAGCGTCGGCCTGGCAGCCCTCAACCGCAGAGTCAACGATGAGTTCGAAGATGGCTCGGAGGTCCAGTGTTGAACTGAGGCGCTGGTTGATCTCCGACATGCGCTGCATTTGGGCTAGCTGGCGCGCCAACTGCACATCGACCCGTTGGAAGAAACGCGCATTGGTGACGGCTAAGGCGGCCTGATTGGCAAAGGTCTCCAGCAGGCCAATCTCGCCCGGTTGGAAATCGTGCGGATGATCATAGTAGACGGCGAGAATGCCGACAGGTTGGCTTTGGGTGCGCATCGGAAGATAGGCATAGCCACGGAAGCTCTCGTGCGCGGCAAACAAGCGTATCCCTGTGAGATATCGGCGTCCGCTGCCTCAATATCAGACACCATCACACTGACACCCTCACGCATCAGTTGATTGTACTCGTGGCTGGTGAGCGGCAGGGCGATGTCTCGCGAGCGCACAATATGCTCCCGCGAGAGGCCGCGGGCATGAGCCAGGATCAGCGATGGTTCGGTGGTGTCCGTCTCCAGCAGATAGAGGGCTGCCTTATCTGAACCGGCCACATCGATGACCGCTTCCGCAACCAACTCCAGTACCTGCTCCGGATTGAGTGTGGCATTCACCACGTTGCTGATTTCATTGAGCCGTTCGAGCTGAACACCATGCTGTACCGATGACTCAAAGAGGAAGGCGTTTTCCAGCGCCACGCTGGTTTGCTCCGCGACGGCTGAGAAGGCCTCCATGTCATCCTGAGAGAAGTTTCGATCGGGTTGTTCGCCATGTTCCAGCCAGACCACCATCGCGCCAATCAGACGGGTGGAGGTCATCAGCGGTACGCCCATCCATGCTCGGGCGGCAGGCAGGTTGCGCACGTTGAGCTTGGCCGCTGCGTCTTCGATGGGGTCGGCCAGGAGCGAGGTCGAGCGATCGACAACGTACTGGGCCAGGCCATTCAGACGCTCAGGTTTCTCTCGTTCGATCAGGCGACCACGCTCAACCGAGATCGCAATACGATAGCCGGGCGGGGCGTCCGGACCGGTCTCTTCCAGGTAGACCCGGAAGTTCTTGGTTCCCAGCAGATTCTTCGTCTGG
>JAADYZ010000213.1 GCA_010092775.1 Chloroflexota bacterium | reverse complement strand
GCGTGGCACCGCCCCGACCGTCACCACCAGATGGGCGTAATTCAGTATCTGCTCGATTTCCCCGCCTACTTTGATGGCGATGTGCTGCTTTTGGAAGTCGATGCTCTGAGGCTCACCGAGCACGATGCGCACATCCTCGAAGAAAGTACGCAGTGCAGGGCCGATGTGATGGCCCGCTACCTCCCCCGCAACGATCTCCGTGAGCATGGGGGTAAACAGAAGGTGGTTGGTATCGCTGAGGAGGGTGATATCGATGCCGTTTTCGACTTCCACCTCCAGTGCGCGGGCAGCTTCTACACCCGCGAACCCACCGCCGAGAATGACGATCCGACTGCGAATGGGGGTTTTCACCTCTTCTTCAACGGGGGCAAAGAGAGGGCCATAACGGCGCTCGACAATTGCAACGGCGTACTTCGACCCGAGGCTCACGAAGACGCCCAACAGCAGATACGCAAATAACAACGGGTACACGGATGATGCATCCGCTGACCGCCAAGCCGGGGGTTCGCCCACCAACCAGGGCAAAATGAGGATTTCAGCCAAGATCCACAGCAGCAATCCGAAGGCGGCCCCCGCCATAATGTTAGGGGCCGCCCCACCTACCTCTTGCGGTTCGAAGAGGGCAATATATACGAGAGCCGCGACCAAAGCCATCGTGATGAAGATCACAAGGCGGCGCGGCGGTTGAAAGGTTGCTAGTGACAAACCCAGGACTAAAGCTATCGTTACCAGAACGGCCACCGCGGCCACGGCAGCAGCGGTGAGAACATATCGCGTCATGGTTTCGTTCACACAACGTTGCTTTCCGCTCGGGGGTGAGTTGCTTCCGAGGGGATAGTAACGTGTGTCTATCTACCATTCCAACCCCCACAGCAGCGGGCGGTAATCGGGTGAAATTATTTCCATCGGGGTAGATATGGGGGAGTACGCAGTCTACAGTGCGAGGTATGCTACAACAAACACAGCAACCCACACGCCCACCCCTGACCACTTTAGCATGCGTGAACCCAGCGTGCCGGATGGAGTTCAGTGAACGCAAAGGCACGGCCTTGTGGAATACCGAGATAGCAGAAGAGAATGCGATCCAAGTGGCCAAGCAGATGAACCGCTATCAAACCCGCTGTGGGCTGGTGGGCGGTCACGGTCTACAATTGGTGTCGTCCCCACCAGAGCTTGCGTATTCCATTATCTGAACCCCGGGGTAAAAAAGTATCTGACTTACTCCCCGACAATGGCCCTTGGTTTGACCGACCATATCTGGTCTGCCCGAGATATCCTCCTCACACCTATCTATACACTCGGGTGGAGATAATCTCACGACGCTTCCCATATCTAAATGGGTCATCATTTCTTGAGGCGACGTGCAAGCACCATACCTGCGATAACTTGATCGCCCTCCTCACCCATGACCGGCAGGAATTGGGTAAGGTATAATCCTCCTTCTCCATCGTAGTCATCTACCCTGAAGTGTTCTCCTGCAAATGCTCGCTCTTACAAGGGTGTCAATGTGTCAACTGCTTCTTGTGGGGCAACATCAGCCAGAGTGTTCCCCTCCAAGCTTGAGGTACTATAGCCAATATCCTCAAGTATTGGGCCCTCGGCTATGAGGTAGCGTAAATCATGATCAAAAATCAGGACGGCTGTTTCTGGAAGATTGCGTGCCAACATCCTATGCAGCCGTTCTGAGCTGCGCAGCTCTATCTCAGCCTCGACACGCTTGGAAATGTCCTCCAAAATCACGATGTAACGTTCAATACTGCCCTCCACACTGCGCACAGGTGTGACCGATGCAGCTACCCACCGTGCTTCGTCATTGATGAGGTCATCAACGCAGATTTCCCCCTGCCATTCTGTGCCCCCTCTAACTTGCTCCCATATATCACCAAAGAACTCCGGCGAATGTTGGGTCACAGATGGTATCTGCTCCAGCAATTCCAGTGTATCGAGCGTCCATCCGTTGCGGTTCGCCAAAGCTTCATTGATGTATTCCACTTTGCCATCCGCATTGGCAATGATGATGTAACTGGCAGCCTGATCGACAGCCCGCTCCAGTGTCCTACGCCATGTATCCTGCCACCGTTCTTGCGTGATGTTGTTGAACGAAATGAGCACCCCCAGAATGTCGTTCCTCTCGCCACGGTAAACACGCGCATTCATCCGATACCATTCCCCACTCTCCGTTTCTACATCCTCCACAACAGTCTCAAGCGTTTCGAGAACATGCTCTGCTGCACTGATAATGAGATCCTGTATTTTGAGGTTGGAGACAATATGCTGAAGAGGCCGCCCTACATCGGAGCTGATGAGATTTACAAGCTGTTGAGCCTGCCTATTGAAGCGTTGAACTTTTAATCCCCTATCCAAGAAGATCACGGCGGTGCTGAGAGAAGCGAGTAGGTTACTGAGATCGTTGTTGGCACGTGTTAGCTCAACGATTTTACGCTCAAGCTCGGCGTTAACAGTGAGCAGCTCTTCATTGACGGACTGCAGCTCCTCTTTAGCCGTCTGAAGTTCCTCATTGGTGCTTTGCAGCTCCTCATTTGAGGATTGCAGCTCCTCGTTGGTACTTTGCAGCTCCTCATTGCTAGTTTCCAGCTCCTCAACGGTGGTTTGCAGGTACTGTCGCGTTGAGCGCAGTTCGTGTTCTAGATCTACTATGCGACCATCGCTCTCCTGTGCTGGTGGCGGAAGCTTCTCGCTGTTCTCTGAGGTAGCCACCTTATCACGAAACAACACCATCAACAGACCAACTTGCAATGCTGGATGCCTAATGGGGCGTACAACCAAGTCTATCGTCTGTGAGTCGCCATTCGTTTGCACGACGACATCCTCAACAAAGACCTCTTTACGCTCTTTTCTGGCACGGCGTGTGGCTGTATGCAGAGCTACACGCAGCCCGGGGCGCGCCATTTGCAGCACATTGTAGGTAGGCTCTCCGCTGGGGGGCTGCAAATACTTTCCCGTGCTCTGGTGGAAGTACAGAATCTGGTAGTGGTCGTCAATGACAATGCAGGGGGGCGTATAGTATTCCATCAGCGTATCCACAGCGATCTGCCCAACGGTGATCTGGTTGCGCTGCAAGTTTGCCAAGCCTTCAGCACGTTGTGGTAAGCTTGGCGGCCCGAAGTTCAGCGTAGCTGCCTGCAACCCCGAGCCTGTTTCCAAACGTTGGAACAACCGGAGCTTCCTGTTGACAACTCTAAAAGAGGTCTCGAATTTGCCTAATGTTTCGGATGTGCCTAAGAAGAGATAGCCATCCGGCCTGAGCGCGTAGTGAAACAGTGGAAGCACCCGCTCCTGAAGCTCAGAATCCAGGTAGATCAACAGGTTGCGGCAGGAGAGCAGATCGATACGAGAGAAGGGAGGGTCTTTAATGACACTCTGATGCGCAAACACCACCATGTCACGCAGATGCTGATCGATCTCGTAGGCATTGTCCTCTTTTCGGAAGAAACGTTGAAGCCGCTCCTGTGAAACGTCAGCTACTATCCCTACGGAGTATTTGCCCAGCCTAGCTTTGTCGATTGCTTCCTGATCAATGTCCGTTGCGAAGATCTGGACGGGGATATCAAGCTTATGCCTCTGTAGGTGTTCCGTGAGCAGTATGGCAATGGAGTAAGCTTCTTCCCCCGTTGAGCAACCGGGCACCCATACCCTAATTACGTCGCCGCCGGAGCGGTTTCTCACAATATCAGGGATCACAACCTGCTCTAGTTCCTTCCATGCTTCATCATCTCTAAAAAAGCTGGTCACGCCTATCAACAGATCCTTGAAAAGGATATCGATTTCGCGGGTGTTCTCCTGGAGGAAGCGGACATAGCTGCTTAACTTCTCAATTTGGTTGACGGCCATACGTCGCTCTATGCGCCGCCGAATCGTATTGGGCTTATAGCTGGAGAAGTCATGCCCTGTACGGGAACGCAGAATGATGAAGATCTTCTCAACAAAATCTTGCTGAGCAGGGCGCTGCTCGGCTTCCTGCTCAAGATGTCTAACCTGAAAAGCATGCTCAACATAGCCTACGAGATGGGCGGGTATATCTTCTGGCTCAAGCACCAAATCAACTAGCCCGGTGGCGATGGCACTGTGTGGCATACCATCGTAGGCGGCTGTTTCTGGAGCCTGCACAAGTGCGAGCCCGTTCCCTTCTTTGATTGCCTTCAACCCGAGCGTGCCGTCACTACCTGTCCCGCTGAGAATGATGCAAATCGCCCGTTCGCCGAGGTCATCGGCAAGAGACCGAAAGAAGAAATCGATGGGTAAGCGCATTCCACGAGGAACTTTAAGCTCCATCAGGTAAAGCTTGCCGTTCTTGATCGCCAAATTGCGGTTTGGGGGTATGATGTAGACATGGTTTGGTTCAATCCGTACACCATCTACCACTTGAGAAACATGCATCGCCGTAAAGCGCTCAAGCAGCTCAACCAACATGCTTTCCCGATTTGGGTCTAAGTGCTGCACGATAATAAACGCCAGCCCTGTATCGGGTGGCATAGTTGTGAAGAGCCGCTCGTAGGCATCCAACCCGCCAGCCGAAGCGCCTATACCTACTACGGGGAAATCACTTGAAGTC
>JAADYZ010000212.1 GCA_010092775.1 Chloroflexota bacterium | reverse complement strand
TTTGGGTTGATGCACGCAGTCCATTTTTCGCAATATGTCACGTCTTTTCACCACACCGTACTAGTTTCTGGCCGTTGTGGATGGGCTGCGCGCCGATAATTCGGCGTGGCATATTTCTCGCCGCGAGCGCGACATCGCTCAATTATGGCAGCGTGCAAGGCGATCACTTCGCTGAGGGTCAAATAGCGGACCTCACTCAAGGGTCAGCGCCCCTTGAGTGAGCGGTATCCGTCTTGATTCCGCTCCCAGCTTTCTTCAAAAGCTTGACGTAGTTCTTCGCTCAATTGGGGGGCCGCATCGGCGCGCTGGACCGGAATGGCCAGGACAGTTCCCTCTTCAGCTTGCAGCGCTTCTACCTCTTCGAGCGGTATAGTCATGACATAGCTGTCCCCAATTTTCCTGAGCTTGCCGAAGAACATCGATTTGCGTTCCTCGATCTTAGCGTATGCCACTCTCGCAAAGCATAACACGCCTCTACGACCGCGCCAGCGACTTAATCGCAATCATTTATTGATAAGAGCAACCCGACGCCGTGTAGGTCCGATGGCCTGGGCCGTGCGACCCTTTCTGGATCAGCATGTTCCGGCCCTGATCACGCCCTGTTGGACCTCTACATCAACGAGAAGTACTGGCGCGGCTTCGATGGGCTGGGCAGTGTGCGCGGTTGGCTTCGTAGCACAAAAATCCAGGCGGGAATCAAAAGGGCGAGTCAGTGACCCGCCCCATGAGGTGCTTTGCAGGAATGGATCTGCCTAGTCGCGGTTGAAACCGGTCAGCAAGAAGGCATAGTAGAGCAGGGTCGAGATGGCCTGGATAGCGGCGGCGACATAGGTCAGAGCAGCGGCATCCAGAACCCGCTTGACGCCCTGGGCCTCATCCTGAAAGACGATGCCCTCCGAAGTCAAGAACTGGCGGGCGCGCTTGCTGGCGTCAAACTCGACCGGCAGGGTCACGACGGCAAATACGGCCATCGCGCCAAACAGGCCAATCCCCAACCAAGCCACCGGGGTGAGGTTCAGGAAGAAGCCCACCAGGAAGATGATCGGACCGAGCCAGCTTCCAAACTGGACGGTCGGCACCATTGCACTGCGGACGCGCAAGAAGAACCAATTCTCGGCATCCTGGAAGGCATGACCAGCCTCATGGGCGGCCACACCAGCAGCGGCCACACTGCGGCCCTGGAAGACATCCGGGCTGAGGCGCAGGACCTTGCCGCGCGGATCATAATGATCGCTCAGAAAGCCCTGAGCCGGCTCAATCTGCACGTGCTGCAAGCCTTGCGAATCCAGGATGCGGCGGGCAATCTCTGCGCCGCTCAGGTTGCGGCTCAAGCCAACTTGTGAGTACTTCCGGAACGAGCGCTGAACACGCATCTGCGCCCACAGGCCCAGCAAGAAGGCTGGCATCGCAAACAGTAAGTACAGTAACATCGTCGCTTCTTTCCTCCATTAGATTAAGACTATTGTGTTATCGTGCCAACCGACGGGCACAAGCACCGCCCCCATCGCAATTCGCGATAAGGCCGACGCCCCTGTCCGCCGGAATGTTTGTTATTTGAACAATCGATCACATCATCCTACCGATGTTGTGGGCGCCAAGCATTCTACTGTATTGTGGCGCGCGATCGTCGGAATAGCATTAGAAAGGGCCAGGCCCCCACCCCGTGGCGTATGATCGGCTGGTTTGGGAACAACCACGCTAGGCCTCTTTGTTGGTCAGGTTGATAATCAACTTGCGAATTTCGATGCCGCTGGTCACCAGGAAGCTCAAGCCGAGACAGATGCCCAACTGCTCCAAAGTCAGCGGTGCAGTCCCAAAAAAGTTCTGGAAGGGCGGCAGGTAAATCAACAATAGTTGGAACAGCGTCGTCAGCCCGACCGAGAGCAGCAGCGGCATGTTCGTGAAGATGCGCGGCGAGAGAATGTACTCCGTGTTTGAGCGGACCGAGAGCGCATGGCCCATCTGTGAGAGTACCAGGGTGGTGAAGACCATCGTCTGCCAGATGGCGAAATTGGTGGTGCCTTCGGCGGGATTGCCCAGCATATCGTAGCCAATCAGGGATAGGCCGAAGGAGGCTGCGAAGATGATCGCGCCAACAATAATCAGGTGCTGCAACATGCCACGAGCGAAGATACTTTCGTTGGGGGCATAGGGTGGGCGCTTCATGGCCCCTTTCTCAGTGGGTTCGATCGCCAACGCCAGGGCTGGAACGCCATCCGTGACCAGGTTCATATACAGGATTTGCAGCGTCGAGAGCGGCAGGGGTAATCCCAGCGACTGCGTACCGAGCAGCACGAAGACCTCGCCGGTATTGCTGGCCAGGATGTACTTAATGAAGCGGCGCACATTGTCGTAGATAGTGCGGCCTTCTTCGACGGCTCGCACGATGGTGGTGAAGTTATCGTCCAGGATGACCATCTCAGACGCTTCTTTGGAGACCGCCGTCCCTGTGATGCCCATCGCCACGCCGATGTCGGCCTTGCGTAGAGCGGGGGCATCGTTCACACCGTCCCCGGTCATCGCGACAATGTGGCCCTTATCGCGCAGGGCCTGCACGATGTTGAGTTTGTGCTCTGGTGCGACGCGGGCAAACACATCGACGTGCTCGACCTGCCCTTGCAGTGCTTTGTCATCCATCTTCGCCACCTCAAGGCCGGTCAGCACGCGGTCGTTGGTGGCGATCCCTAGATCACGAGCGATGTACTGCGCGGTCAGCGGGTGGTCCCCCGTGATCATCACCGGGCGAATACCAGCGACCTTGGCTACCGACACCGACTCGGCCACTTCTGGCCGGGGTGGGTCGACCATGCCGACCATCCCGACGAAGGTCAGTTCATCTTCAACGTTGCTGACCTCACTGGTATCGGGCAGTTCATCGAAGAGGCGGAAAGCAAAACCAAGCACACGCAAGCCGTCTTTGGCAAGGTCTTCATTGGCCTTGTTGACGCGCTCACGCCATTCGTCGGTCATCTCATGAATTTGATCGCCCGCCCACACCCGGCTGCTGATGTTCAACATCCGATCAACAGCGCCTTTGGTGAAGCCCACGTACTTGGCATCGCCAATATCAACGAGGCCTTCCAGACGTTGACCGTCCAGCACAGCCCTATCGCTGGCATCCAGTGGGTGGATGGTGGTCATGCGCTTACGAGAGGACTCGAAGGGGACTTCTGCCACACGCGGATAGCCCTCTTCCAGGTCCTCTTTCCACATGCCGTAGCGACCGGCCGCCACCAACAGCGCGCCCTCGGTGGGGTCACCGACGGTCACCATGTTGCGATGTTCGTCATCTTCATATTGCAGCAGCGCATCCGTGCAGAGCGCACCACCTGCCAGCAGGATCGTCTGGGGTGGGAGTTCCGGCTTCAACTGCTCCTGGTCGCGGCTCAAAACGTGCGAGCCACGCCGGATCATCTCCAGCACGTTTTGGGTTTTGCCCGCGACGTCAATCACCTTAACCGTCATGCGATTTTCGGTCAGGGTTCCGGTATTGTCCGAGCAAATCACAGTAACAGATCCCAAGGTCTCGACGGCAGGCAGCTTGCGGATCAGCGCTTGACGGCGCAGCATACGT
>JAADYZ010000211.1 GCA_010092775.1 Chloroflexota bacterium | reverse complement strand
GTCGTATCTCGGTTTGCTGCCCCATGAGATCCTGGCCGGGCTCGATCGCGACCAGGGTGTCTCCTTCTGGCGACGGGTGCTGCGGGGCCGCGGTTCGGGCATTGCAGTTGCCACTCTCGACAAGGCCGTGATGGGGTTTGTGTCCTTCGGTGCCTCGCGGTCGCCCTTAGCCGGGCATGCGGGAGAGTTCTACGCGCTCTATGTCATGCCCGAGGCGCAGGGCTGTGGTGTCGGAACGGCCCTCATGGCGCAGGCGGCGCGCAACCCCGCCCCTCTAGTTTGGATAGTAGCGCGGCGATTCGAGGCCTTCAACAGCCGTCAGGCCAGGTCCGGTGCACGGCTAGCGTAATGGCTTCATCCAGCCCGATCATCGCCCAACTGAAGAAACAGGACGGCGTGGTTGAAGACTTTGAGTTTGCGGTCGTCACTGAGAACGATCAGCCCCTGACCGTCGGTATGACCACCTACGCCAGCCGGGAGGCCTTTCAGGCCATCGCGGGCGGCATCATGCAAGAAGTGGTCACCCAGGCCTACTCTGGCACCTTCACGCCTACTGTCGCCCAAAACGCCGTCCGCAGCAGCAACGACTAGGTCAATCTAGCGCTGAGACCAGCAATCCGCCGATTGGGCGGATTGTTGGTTGTCGGGCTAGTTCGGCGGGGCGAAGACGGTGAAGTCATCGAACTCAAACAGTGCGCGATCACCATCTTCTTCCAGCCGGATGGCCAGGGCGACACCGCCATACTCATGATTGTGGTCCTCGAACTCGCCCACCTTTTGGTGATTCACGGAGAGTTCAAAGCGCGAGCCTTGAGCCAGCACACCCAATTCTTTGACCTCACCCAGGCGGATCGTCTCGCTTGCTGCGTCGAGCAGCTTGGTCCAGCGCTTGGCACACTTGCACCAGGCAGTGATGCTGTCATCGCTAATGAGGAACAGATAGAGATTGTCGTAGTCCACCATGCGGAAGGCCACGCCACAAGCTGCCGAAGACGTATTGGCGATCCATTCCGCTTCGACTTGCAGATAGAAGTCACCGAAGATGTCTTCATAGTTGCGCGGCTGAATCCAACGAATGGTGAAGCGGTGGGCCTCGGCCTTCCAACGATACTGACTACCGACGATCTGCTGCGATTGGGTGATATAGTTGTCTGCGCGCCAGCCCACCGGCCAGCCGTTACTGTCTGTCTCAAAGGAATCGTAGAGGTGGACCATCCAATCATCGGGGAGGTGGCGAGGACGTTCGGCCCCAGGAATCTGCAGGTGATCCCGGATGGCAGAGATCAGATCACGAATGGCCGCTTCATAGACTTCATTGGCGTCTTGCTCGCGCTCCGGCTGGAGGTCGACACGCTGCACGTTGCCCAAAGAGATCGGTACGGCATTGCGGTCATCACCGATGGCCAGGACAGGGAAAATACGCACGCCATGAGTGTCGGCGTAGATGAGTTCCTTCTGAACCCAGGGGGACTTTTTCGAGTCGGGCGTCAGGATGACCACCAACCCGGCGGCACCTTCGATGGCGTTTTCGATGGCTTCCATCCAGGAGGGTGTCCCCGGAGTGAGCGTTTCGTCGGTCCAGATGTTGAGGCCATGCGCCTTGAGCGATTCGCTGACGCGGCGCATGATCTCGCTGTTCAGTCGGCTGTAACTGATAAAGATGTGGCGTGGATCTAACATGACGGCGGCGTCTCCCTATCGAGCTGACCTTTAGATGAGTTGCAATACAATCTCAAGATGGCCTCATTATAGCCAGCCCAGGTGACACCTGCCGACACAGAGGATGCGGCGTGAAATCTGTTTGTCCTGCTGGCAGATGTGGGAATTCATGTTGATAGTCTGGATCGTAATCGAGCTGTTCTTGGCTGTGAGATGGACGGAAAAACAAAACGAGGCAGCCTCAATGGCTGCCTCGCTGTCATCGTGTTCACCCTAGACCTTACTTACCAGCCGCCGCCGTAGGTGCTCTGGCTGCTATAGCCACCTGCCTGCCCACCCAGTGTGATGGGAGATTGGGCGTAGGCCAGTCCGGAGGTGGTGGCCGGGATGAAGGAGATCTGGTTGTTGAGGGTGGTCATCCAGTAGGGCACCCAACCGACACCATAGAGCGCGATGTTGATGTTCTTCTTGTAGGGCGTCACGCGGATTTCCTCCACTTGACGGACCGCGTCGGCCCAACGCTCCTGCGACTCGTAGAGGTCGCGTTCCATATCGGCCTCGACCTGTTGAAGTTGGTCAGCGACGCGGGCCAGTTCTTGCTCGAGCGCGGTGATCTGGTCTTTGGCACCCTCTGAGTAGCGGCGGACGCGACTCGTCCGTGAGAGGGTGTAGGCAGTGCGCCCCTTCAAGAGCTGGGTGAAGGCCTCACCAGCGGTGAAAAGCTCTTCGCGCTTCAGGAACTCTAGGGAGCCTTGCTCCTTGTCCAGGCGTAGGGCCGTCTTCTGAGCCTTTTCCTCCAGGCGGGCCAGCTTGGCATCATAGCTCTCAGCGATCTTATCGACTTCCTCATCACGCGAGTAGCGGGCCGCGGCCTGCACCCGGTCAAAGAAGTCGCGCTGATCTTCGCCCAGACCACTGTAGAGCTTCAAGACCGGGTTGTAGAAGACCGTTAGCGCCACATTCTGATAGATCCAATCTTCCAGATTGCGTTCGAGGTCCTTCAAGAGCGGGCCAGAAACGACCTCTTGCCCCAGGTCTTCATAGACAGGTGAGCCGAAGTCAGGCGGTGGGGCCCCATCCAAAGCGCGTGGATCGAAGGGATCGGAAGCGTATTCCAACCAGTTCAGATAGGGCACGCGTGGCAGTTCTGGCACCACGAACGCATAGGTCCAGGTCTCGTAGGTGCTGGTCTTCTTGTGCTCGAAACGCACCACCGTTTGTGCCAACAGCGAGGGGCGATAGAGCAGGCGGCCATCGCGCGACGCATTGGCGATTGGCTGATGCGTCCAGGCTTCATAGTTGCGCACCGCCTGCGTCACATTGAGTTCGGCGGGCAGGTAATACTGATAGACTCGGCTGGACAGCTCGGGCTTCTTCCTCATGAACCCAGGCGGGATGAACTCCTCCTCAGCCTGCGGTGTCTCATCAGGGGTGGGTTTCTCTTCCTCAAAGAAGCTGTCTGGCAGGGCGCCGCCCGGCGGCTTGACCTGCCCGCCCTGAGAGAGGCCAGGTGCCAGCGGATTGTTAACGCCTGAACTGCCGGTGGCATCAGCGGCGGGGGGCGTTGCGCTGCCTCGGCGTGCCCGTGACATGACCACCCCGCCAGTGTCGCTAGCTGGTGGCGCTTGCTCAGCGGGAGGGGCACTCTGTGGCTGTACAGCCGAGGGCGGCTGTGCAACTGGCTCCTCAGGCATGGTATCTTCCCAGACCGGGCGGCGTGAGCGAGACATGCGAGCAGGCCCCGCGACTTGCTTGCCTTGCTGAGCCTCCTGATGTTTGACGCGTGGCTCGGCCTGCATCTGCTGCTGCATCATCCCTGTCTCTTATACACATCTCCGAGCCCACG
>JAADYZ010000210.1 GCA_010092775.1 Chloroflexota bacterium | reverse complement strand
GGCTTTGTTCAAGTGGTGGCACAGCACACCTTTCAGCTAGAGGGATTGCTGACCAACGCAAAGAGCAAGGATGGGCCTGATTCTGATGAAATGCAGACGCCCCAAGATTGATTCATCGCTAGAATAAAGACTATCAACTGTCAGGACGAACTAACGAGACCATTGCCCCAATGCGTGTAAGTTATGGCCCAGGCTACTTTGTGCCGCTGCCACCCGGACATGCCTTCCCCATGAGCAAGTTTCCAGCGCTCTACAAGATATTGATCGACGAAGACTTGATCCGGGAGCGCGATGTCGTCAATCCTAACCCAGCTAGTTGGCCAGACTTACGATTGGTCCACAGCCAGACCTACTTGTATAAGCTTGTGTCGGGGAGCCAATCACAGACTGAGCGGCGTAAGATGGGTCTCCCATGGACCCAGTTTCTTGTGCGTCGTTCTCGGATGGCGGTGCAGGGTACCATCAACGCGGTCCGCATGGCGCTGGAAGACGGTATTGCAGCCAGTCTAGCGGGAGGAACCCATCATGCTTTTCCCAGCCACGCGGAGGGCTTCTGCGTCCTCAATGATGTTGGCGTGGCGATCCGGGTGTTGAAACGAGACGAGTTGATCAAGCGGGCTTTGGTGATCGATCTGGATGTGCACCAAGGCAACGGGGTGGCCGCCATCTTTGCCGACGATCCGGATGTCTATACCTTCTCAATGCATGGCGCGCGCAACTATCCTTGGTACAAGGTGCCATCGTCACGAGATGTGGCATTAGAAGATGGCACCGAGGACAGTCACTATTTGAGCGTGCTGGGCGATCATCTAGCAGCGGTGTTTGAGGCCGCGCGGCCTGATCTGGTGCTGTATTTGGCGGGTGTGGATGTCGTGCGTGGTGACCGCTTTGGGCGGCTAGCCCTAACGCCTGAGGGCTTGTATGCCCGCGATCGATACGTGTTAGAGACAGTCAAGCGTTATGGGGTGCCCGTGACGCTGCTGCTCTCCGGGGGCTACGCGGCGACCGCATACGAAACGGCTGATCTGCATGCTCAGGCCCATCGAGCGGCTCAGGATGTGTTCGAATGAGTGACTTGCGTGTGTTGGTGGTGGCCGATGATCCGCTGGCACGGGCGGGTTTGGCAACCTTGCTCAGCACTCAAGCTGATTGTGAGGTCGTCGGACAGATCGGAGCTGGAGCGTTGACCGATGACATCAACGTGTACCAGCCGGAGGTGGTCCTGTGGGACTTGGGCTGGGGGACGCTCAACCCACCCGATGATCTGTTCGAGCAAGCGGGTGACCCCGATCGCAATGGGGTGCCTGTCGTGATGCTGCTGGGTGACGATGCGCTGGAGGACGACAGCCTGGCCGCCAGCGTATGGCAGACTGGAGCACGGGGGCTGCTGCTGCGCTCAAGCCCGGTTGAGCGCTTGCTGGCCGCGCTCGAAGCGACGGCTCAGGGCCTACAGACGATTGATCCTGCCTTCAACCTCGCGCCTGGTCCGGCTCCGCGCAGCGATATTCCGCCGCCGCTGGAATCGCTCACACCGCGTGAAGATGAGGTGCTGCAATTGGTCGCAGAGGGCTTGTCCAATCGGGCGATTGCGCAGCGCCTGGGGATCAGCGAGCACACCGTCAAGTTCCACATTAACGCCATCATGACCAAACTCAACGCCCAGAGCCGCACTGAGGCGGTGGTTCGAGCGACCCGCCTGGGCCTGATTATCCTATGAATGATCTGACTCCCTGGGTTTAGCTATACCGGGTTAGGATCGCGCTCACCTAGCGCGAAAGGTGTTTCGGTCACGTTTGGCCGTGTAGCCAAGGCGATTCCTTCTGCTTATTGATCTCATACAACTTGTCGGCCAGCTCGTCGGGCGCTTCTCGTTTACCTGTCTCGATCCAATGGGTCAGTGCATTGATGACGGTGCCTAAGCGCATGGCGATCACGTATTCCACGTAAACATCATTGACTCCGTAGAACTCCGCAAACATCGGTTTGTAAGGGATCAGCATACGCTTGATCGAATCCTGGAACATGTCTATGCGATGGGCCATGATAAGCAGTTCAATGATGTCGGAATTCAGGTAAAAGAAGCGCAGCACCGGTTTGAGTAGGTTGGTGTCTGGCCCAAAAGCATGCTGGTCCCGATAGGCCTTGAGGTACGCAACCAAACCCTCAAATACCTGATCGTTCCGCATTCTGAGAATATCCTCAATCTCATCAAAGTTGCGATAGAAGGTGGTGCGCCCGACCCCTGCTGCTTCCACCAAGTCTGTAACATTAATTGTATTGAATGGCCGTTCCCTCATCAGCCTGACGAGCCCAGCATACAGCAGCTGGCTGGAACGAATAGACCGTTGATCTTCCTTTATGTGATACATTTTTCTTGCCTTTGTTTCACTTCTCCAAAACAGGTGGACTTTCCACCCCCCTCTTGATAACCTGCATCGGGCAAAGAAACAAGCGTTTCTTACCGCTGAAATACGAAACATGTTGTTTAATTACAACGAGAAGAGAAACACGCAAGTATAGATGTATGGTTATCGTCTTGGCTTTTTTCTTGGTTCCTTGTGTGGCGTCACAAGAACCGCCAAGCAGTATCCTTCCACTGGAACAATCCAACATCACGCCGGGGCCGAAAATGGTGCAGCATGACGCAATGACATGTTAGTTGCACGAAACAAATCGTTAGGTTGAAAGGGGTACAGGAGAAAACAATGACAACACAGAGCAATGATCGAAACATACCATGGCTGGCAATTCTTTTTATCCTATGGAACCTCTTTGATATCGGGGTTCACGTCGCGACAGACCTGGTGGAGCCACTCCGTGTGGCAGGAAACATCGTTGGGCTAGTGGCAGCACTGATTGTCCTGTTTGCCAACGTCAAGCCTTTTGCGCCTCAAATCCTGGGTGGTACTGCCATCCTGGTTGTGGCCCTCAACATGATCGAGTCCGGGCTGCACGGCTTTTTGCTGCCCTCGCTGCTGTTCATTGGGGTCGCCGTTATTCTGCTGATCCTGTGGGCTCAGGCCGAATTGCGGAACGCCAGTAAGGAGAGCGAAGATACCACTGGTGACATCGCTACGCAGTGGTGGGTCTCGCCGATCGGCACGCTGCTAGGGCTTGGGTTGGTTGCACTCAGTGGTGTGCTATTTGGGGCTGGGATCGTTCCGCTCAGTGACGCGTTTGCGGATGCGGGCCGGGGACCGCTGGCACAACTACATGATGGCCGACTGGTAGCGGCTGACTACTGGGATGACGAACCGTCGATTCTCTCCGCTGGCATGGGCTTTGAAGGCATGATCGGGTTACCCGAACTCAACGAAGAAACCGTGCGTGACGCTGGGGGCAGTTGGCATGGGTCGGTGACTTGCACGAGCGGTGAAGAACCAGGTGATGCCAGCTTTACAAGCGCGTCCACATCAGATGCGACTGCATTACTATTCAAAGGCTTCTCTGAATACGATGACGGCTTGCCGATTGTGTTTAGCTGGCCTGTAGCCACCGAGACGGTGGATCTCACAGACTTCCAATTCACACTAAACACAGGCGACATTGTTTTCGCCAACAGCGTTGGAATGTGGCCGAACTGGGAGTTGAACGAACGCAACGTTGTTGTCGTCTTTGGCGAATTTGGCAACCGCGGGCTGGCCAGTGAGGACGATGCAGTCTTCCCTGTTCGGCTGGACATTGTAGAAGATGAGACCCCACTCTTGCTCATCGGCCCAGGTGGACAGGAATTCAATGCCGTAGGTCTCTCATGGGAAACCGACGCAACCCCTTACGATTCGGGTCCTAAGTTGGTGGGTGCCAAACTCAATCACGTTGGTGACGAAGCACTCGGCGAAGGGGGGCTGAACGTAGCGCAAGTCATTGGTTTGCTGCCTAATGATGAGTTTTCGCTCTATGGCGGTGGCGATTTCCGCATCCGTGTGTTGACGACGGGCGGCTTTTCACCCGATGGTGTGGCAGGTGTGCTCCCAAATATGTATGAGGATTTCTTCCGTGTCCACGTCATGGGAGAAGATGGCGAAACCGTTCTACTCGAAGAAGTCGGTGTGGACTACGAAGTGGCCGGGGGTACCTTGCGCGTCGTGGGTTTGTCTGAACTAGGACAGCCAGAAAATCCAGATGAGGGCATTTACTACGATAGTTGCTACGCCGAAGACCGCGACAACTACATCGACATCATTTTGGTCGGGGATGAGGAAGCAGCACGCAATGTCTTGTTCGTGGAGATTCCCGCCCTAGAAGGTG
>JAADYZ010000209.1 GCA_010092775.1 Chloroflexota bacterium | reverse complement strand
TCATAGGGCGGCACTACGCCCAGCCCCACCTCGTTCGAGACAATGATGAAGTCGGCATCGGAACGGCTGATGAGTTCGATCAACTCGGTGATGGGCGCCATGACTTTCGCTTGTACCTGGTCCGAAAAGGGATCACGGCGAGGACTGTCGAAGGCGTCATCATAAGGCCCAGTCGCTTCAACCATCAGATTGGAGATCAGAACCGTGATGCAGTCGATCAACACTGTCGCTGGTAAGGCGACCCCGTCGAGCGATCGTGCAATCTGAAGGGGCTCCTCAATGGTCTGCCACGTGTCTGGGCGTTGTGCACGATGGCGGGCAATACGCGCTTTCATTTCCTCGTCAATGGCTAGAGAAGTTGCCACATACAGCACGTCTGCGGAATCGTCAGCCGCGCGCTGCTCAGCATAGCTGCTTTTCCCACTACGGACTCCCCCCAGAACTAGAAGCAATTTACCCATTCGGCGTCCTTTAAGTCTCTATTCACGATACAATTCAGACTGACTTTTTTATGAGTGCAATCGGATTAGACTACGACTATGGCATCTAGCACAACTGAAGGCCGTCTAAAGCGAGAATTGGGTGTCTTTGGTGCTGTTATGATGGGCCTCGGCTCGATCGTCGGGACGGGCGTCTTTGTCAGCATCGCGATCGCCGCTGGAATCGCTGGCCCAATGGTGATCTTAGCGACCGCGATTGGAGCGACCGTCGCCACTGCGAACGGCCTCTCGTCCGCCCAGCTTGCCGCCAATCATCCAGTGAGCGGTGGGACCTATGAATACGGCTATCGCTACCTCAACTCCTGGCTCGGTTTCATCGCAGGGTGGACCTTTTTGCTCGCCAAGAGCGCCTCAGCCGCCACAGCGGCGCTGGGTTTCGCGGGGTACCTGTTGGTTGCCATCGGTCTGGACAATCCTGGGTTGGCGGTGCCGCTCGCGCTGGGTGCTGTGATCGTCCTGACTGTGATTGTCCTGTCTGGGATACGCCGCTCAAATACAACCAACATTGTGATTGTGTCGATCACGCTGCTCACCCTGTTGGCCTTTGTCATGTTTGGTCTGTCGCCAACATTTAGTTCAGCGTCAGAGACGCTTCAGCCCTTTTTCGTCGTGGGGCCAGATAGCGACCGATCGTTGATCCCCTCCTTGCTCTATGCCAGCGCGCTGATGTTTGTTGCCTACACTGGCTACGGACGGATTGCAACTTTAGGCGAAGAGGTGCGCGAGCCACGGCAGACCATCCCGCGTGCGATTATCACCACCCTGGTCTTCACGATGATCCTCTATGGGGGTGTTGCTACAGTGGCGGTCGGTGCCGCAGGTGCAGAGGTCTTGAGCAATACGGTAACGGGCCGGGCCGCCCCACTGGAAATCATCGCACAGGGTTTTGGGGTGCCCATTTTGCCCCAGGTGATGGCCTTTGGCGCAATCACAGCCATGCTCGGTGTGCTGCTGAATTTGATCCTGGGTTTGTCACGGGTTCTGCTGGCGATGGGGCGCCGCCGTGATATGCCCGCCGCGACAGCTCAATTAAACCAAGCTGAGACGACCCCCTGGGTAGCCGTCATCGTGATGGGTTCGGTCATCGCTGGCCTGGTTCTGATCGGTGACGTGCGCACAACGTGGTCCTTCAGCGCGTTTACAGTCCTGATCTATTACTCCATCACGAATCTTGCCGCTTTGCAACTAAGCAACGAGGAGCGCTTGTTCCCGCGCTGGGTCTCTATATTCGGATTGGCCGCCTGCCTCTTCTTGGCCTTCTGGGTTGAGCCAACGATCTGGTTGGTGGGCCTAGGGTTGATCGCTGTTGGGCTGTTGTGGCACTTTGTGGCACAGCGCTGGAGTCAACGAAATGAGGATGAGCCGCAAAAGGAGTGAGAGTAGAATGCCATTTACCATCGAGAAGCTCCCACATGAACCGATTGTGATTGTGAAGGTGACGCCGCCCTTCAGCTTTGCCACCGACACCCGTCGATCTGTGCGGGCTGTAGCTGATGAAATTCGCGGATTACCTGGCCCCATCTATCGCATTAGTGATGTTAGCGAAGTAACTATAGGCTTTATGGACTTGGTGCATGCTCTGGCGGTGATGTCTCGCGAGGAGGAAGGTGGCGCACCAGACCACCGTCTGCGGTTCATCTTCGTCGGGGATCTGGAAATCCTTGAGATGGCGCGGGAGAGTGCTCGTCAGGATCAATATGGCAACGTCGAGATTCACATCTTCGCGGCGCTGGATGAAGCACTGGACTTCGCGCGGCGACAGCGCAGTGCCTAGTCGGTCAGTGGAATACTGATCTCATCCAGGATTTCGCCACCAAGCGCAATGGCAACCAGATCGATTTTATCTGAGCTTAGCGTAACGTCAACGTAGTGGGTGCGTCGTACATAGAGTTGGCTGCCGGGCAATGGATCGCCTGGTACATACAATGTTGAAGACCCGCCGCCGGTGACGATGTAGGTAGTGCCGTCCGTTAGGTTGCGCTCATAGTGATGGAAGTGCCCAGAGAAGACCAGTGGGACATTCGTTGCGGCGGCGGCAAACAAAGGCGGCCATGTCAAGCGGATGGGTAAGCCATCAGTCGGATGAACTGAACTGCTGCTATAGGGTGACACGTGGAAGACTGGGATCGTCGCTCGGAATTGCTCATCCGCCAGACGCTCAGCCATCCATGCGGCTTGTTCTTCCCGCCCTTGGACCCCAAAGAATACCTGAGAATCCAACATCAGAAACTGAACATCCCCGTAACCGAACGCATAGAATTGATTTGGCCCTTCGATCCCAATTCCTGCTGGGATGCGTGGCTCATCGAATGCTGCAAACGCATAGTAATAGAAGGGCGCATCCTGAAAGCGACTATCGCGGTCATAGTCATGATTGCCCGGAACCGTGTAAACGGGCATTTGATGCAGCAGGGGGGCAAAAGGTGTATAGAACTTTTGCTGATACGAACCAATCGGATTGGCTTCCGGATCAGTCTCGTCGACCACGTCGCCAGTGTGGAGGGCGAAATTGAGGTCTGCGGCAGCCATCTGCTGTATCAGGGCGACAGTGCTGTCATCTCCGAAGCTGGCATCGCCAATTACCCCAAAGCGGATTTCACCAGCCCCATCCGGCGTGCGGAAAGTGAGGGGCCAGAATTCGCCCAAAAAGGTGGCTGCGTAGAGATCACCGTCTTGTTCAAGAGCGATGCTGACCTCGTAGCGCTGATCCGGCTGTAGGCCCTCCAAATTAATCAGATGGCGTTCAGCTTGCTCGAAGTCAAGCGTTCGTATCATCTGATTGTCTACGCTGCGGTAGACTAGGCGACCGCTTACCGCTTCATCAAACTCGAACAGCAGCGTGGCGCTCGTTTCAGTCACATGGCGAATAGTTGGTGGCAGACGGTAGGTGACCTGCTCAGTATAGGCCAATGTGGTAAGGCTGTCCCAGCTAGGCGTGGGAATGGGGCTTGCCGTTAGCGTTGGCGTTGGGATGGGCGTGATCTCATCTTGGCTCGCGGCGAGGGTTGCCGCTGCGGTCGCTGTTGGCGGTGTGCTTGGCTCGGGATCAGCGGGTGAGCAGGCAGCCAGAACGGCCAGCAATACAAGCAGTAGTCCCGATGAATTGAGACGTTTCATTCGGTTTCACTCATCTTATGTGGCGTGACCCAGTAATCACTTCGCCATTGGTCGTGTCGACGTAGTGCCGATCATGTTGATCAGCTTCGGGTTGAGGTCGTGTAAAAATCCGACGGCGTACCAAACGAGCATGAAAGATCATTCCCATGATCTGGGCGAGCAGCATGCTAAAGGCGGCCAAGGGCAAAAACCAGGTTCCGGCTGGCAGCACGCGCTCAACCACGGCTTGGTTCGGGTTGGCTGGTGCATAGTAGACCGTCACCAGATCGCCGCTTTCGTAGTCGTTTAGATACTCTTCAATCTTCTCACGATCGTTGGAGCGCGGGGTTGTCCCAAAGCGGAGTTGATTAGACTGATAGCTGACACCATCCACATCGTATTCATAACTAAAGTCGGGCGTCCAGATCACGCTGCTGCTGCGCCCCCCTACGGGCACCTGAGTCGCTTCGGCTGATTGGACCGTAGCGACTGTGCTGACCCAAGTGGTGCTGTCGAAATAGCTCAGGATAGGCTGGCTGCCGACGAGAATAGCACTGATGCCTGTTGCACCCCATGCTATCGCGTAAGCAATTAGCCCTAGCAGGTTTTCAAAGTCGGCCCGGGCTTGGCTGCCCTCTTGCCGAGCCCGCTGGGCACTGATCAAGGGCTCGCGCCAGATCATCGGGCTTCGATCGTTAGCTGGGAGCGTCCAACCTAGGCGAGGGCTGTAGGGAGCATAGGCTTGTCGCATTGGGCGCAATCGACTAGACCAGATGAGCACAACCGTGCATACATAACCGACCAGCGCAATGAGCCCAGCCGTGACAGTCAAAATCATAGGGTACTTGTCCTCTTCCTCATGATTCATTGTAGCGTGCGCTGACTGAGCCTCACCAGGGTACAGTTGCGGTGGCAGCGGCCCTGTGCCACAATCTTGCTCATGTTTGTGTACGGTATCACCACTGCAAACCTCAAACACATGGCTCCGGAGAATGTTCGTCAATCAATCTGCGTTATTGTTGTCTAACCCGACTCAGTTGAATTATGGTATTGCGATTACCGACGTTGATGGCGATGGTCAGTTTGAGGCGGTGGTAGCTGGTTTCGGTTTCCCTAACCTGGTATTGAAGTGGACAGGGACTGGGCTGGAGAACATGGCACCATCAGTTATCGCTGATCGTTCTCGTCAGGCGATCGGTGTTGGGGCAGCCGATATCGACGGCGACGGCCACGAAGAGCTTTACCTCCTCAACACCGACACTTTCGGTGGGCCCAAACGCCTGAGTGATCGCTTGTTCGATTTTGACGGCGACAACTGGGTCGATCTCTTTGAAGTGCGCATGAATCAGCCCGTGCGCAATTTGATCGCCGGTCGGTCGGTGGTCTGTGTCGATCGGTTTGGTAGTGGGCGTTACGGTTTCTACGTAGCAAATTACGGCGGCCCCACACGACTTTACGAACTTGATGAAGATGGCCGCCTGCTGGATGTAGCCCGCGACGCACAGATAAACCTGACAACCGGCGGACGCAGCGCCTTGTCGCTACCGCTTTTGTCCGCCGACCGTATGGATATTTTTGCGGCTAACGAGCATGGCGCCAATTTCCTCTTTCGCAATCGTGGCGACGGCACCTTCGTCGAAGTGGCAGAGTCTTGCGGTTTGGCTGATCCCGATCAGCATGGTCGAGGGGTCGCGGTGTTGGATGCGAATGATGACGGGCAGCTCGATTTGGTCTATGGCAATTGGGAGGGACCACACCGCTTGTATGTCCGCAGCAGTGAATCCCAGTTTACCAACATTGCACCCCCTGAGATGCAAGCCCCCTCACGGGTGCGCACCGTCATCGCCGCCGACTTCGACAATGATGGCCATGAAGAGGTTTTCTTTAACAACATAGGCCAGTCGAACCGGCTGTTCGCGCGGCGCGAGGGTGCTTGGCAGCAGGTCGACGTGGGTGAGGCCTTAGAGCCTTACGGCCTGGGAACAGGTGCGGCAGTGTGTGACTTCGATGGTGACGGCTGGCTAGAACTGCTAGTGGCTCACGGCGAATCGGCCATGCAACCTTTGTCACTTTATCGGGTGGCTCCTGTGGATGAGCATCATTTCTTGCGGGTGTTGCCATTGACGATGGCAGGCGCGCCTGCCCGTGGCGCGGTTGTGCGTGTACAAGCGGGCGAACGAGAATGGATACGCGTGATTGACGCAGGCAGCGGTTATTTGTGCCAGATGGAGCCAGTTGCGCATTTTGGCCTTGGCACTTGGACCTTGCCTGTTGATCGCATCGACATTCAATGGCCTGATGGTGCCCAAGCCTCTCTGGAACAGGTAGATGTCGACCAGATGCTGCCCGTGTTGCATCCAGGTGCGTGATCGCGCCGCTCAGGAGTGAACAGTGCAAATACTGCTCTTTGTTGTGCGGCTACTGGTGTTCTCATCCGGATTGATTATCGTGTTGGGGACGATGGTCTCGCTGACACAAACGTATG
>JAADYZ010000208.1 GCA_010092775.1 Chloroflexota bacterium | reverse complement strand
GGTCGACCTGCTTCCAGGTTTGCGCTGCCCGCGTAGATCTCTGCAACGGGGGCAGCCCCTTCCAGCAGAATGCCCGCGACCCCAACGGCCTCGTCGCGTTCAACCGCGGCGACCATTTCCCTGCGGATAGCGGCCTCGAAAGCCGCTGCATCATCTGCTGGGGCCAGGGGCTGGCGCAGCACAAACTGGGTCAAAATGGTGTAGATGCTGACGATCGCCAGCCAAACAGCACTGATAAAAACGACCAACATTGCTCGTCGCATAGGGTTCTCTTTCTGATTCCGGGCGAGTGTACTTGAAGTTGCTTGGGAGGGGCAAGCTAATCAGCGTTCTTAAGCTCAGCCAGACTCTTGAGCGTTTCCTCGGCCCAGGCCATCATGGCGCGGGCCTGGTGACGACCATTGTTGAGGGTGATCTCCCAATAGGGCAGGTCAGGATGATTGTGGCTCCGGATGCGCTGCTCAACTTGGTCGTAGACGTGCAGCATCTCACGTTGTTCGGTGGCATAGTTTTCGACCATCGTGCGTAAATCATTGTGGTCGGCGTGGCGCCCAAAGAACAAATGCAGCAGCATCTCGTTGCGCTCCGGCATCGGACGAGGCGCTTCGGTCAACTGTTGGCGTAGAGCGGCCAATCCCTCTTCCGTGATGGCATAGACTTTGCGATCGGGTTTGTTGTCCTGATGTTCAACCGTAACCGTGGCCAGGCCTTCCTCGGCCAAAGTCTTCAGGATCGGGTAGATCTGACCGTAGCTCTCGTTCCAGAAAAAGCCGATCGATTGTTCGATCATCTGTCGGATGTCGTATCCGGACATCGGGCCATAGGTCAGAAGACCGAGAATGGCGTACCAGCTTCGGCTGCGCTTCGCCATAGTACTGCTCCTTATCAGGGCTGCATTGCGTGCGTTTGAGACTGCGCCGTGCAAAACTGATCCAATCAGCCTTTGCAATTTACCTCACAAACAACTAACCTCAAAAGTAGAACGTTCGCGTGGTTCCTCACCCCACGCCAATCCACCACACAACTCATGTTACGTTGAGGAGAATCTTATCCGATGAGCAAATGGGTCTATCACTTCGAAGAGGGTAGTCAAGCCATGCGCGACTTGCTGGGTGGCAAGGGCGCAGGGCTGGCTGAGATGTCTAGCGCAGGGCTGCCGGTACCTCCCGGCTTCACCATCACCACCAGCGCCTGCCGAGAATACTATGCGAACAACAAGCACTTTCCCGATAACATGTGGGAGCAGAGCCTCGCCGCGCTCAGCGATGTCGAGGAGAAAACCGGCAAAACCTTCGGTGCGCCAACCAATCCACTGCTGCTGTCGGTGCGCTCTGGTGCCGCTGTCAGCATGCCCGGCATGATGGACACGGTGCTAAACCTCGGCCTGAATCAGGAGACCGTCAAAGGTCTAGCCGAGCTGACGCATGACGAACGCTTCGCCTGGGATGCCTACCGCCGCTTTGTCGAGATGTTCGGCGAGATCGTACTGGGTACACCACGCGAAAAGCTGCTGCGTGGTGCCAGCCAGATCTATGGGGCCAGCAGCAACGGCTCCCACGCGCACCACGACGACGTGGAGACGATCAAGCTGATCGTACAACGCTATCAGGACATCATCCAGGGCGAGACACGCCAGATTGTGCCAGAAGACCCCTATGAGCAGTTGCGCATGGCGATTGCGGCTGTCTTCGACTCCTGGATGAACCGCCGCTCGATTGACTATCGCCGCATTAACAACATTGACGACTCGATCGGTACGGCGGTCAGCGTTCAGACGATGGTCTTCGGCAATGCCGGCGACGACTCTGGAACTGGCGTAGCCTTCACCCGTAATCCCAGTACCGGCCAGCCGGTGATTTTCGGTGAGTATTTGACGAACGCGCAGGGCGAAGACGTGGTCGCCGGTATTCGCACCCCGCTGCCCATCACCTATATGGCGGAGTCCTTGCCAGACACCTATCGTCAACTGATCCAAATTGCCGACCGCCTTGAAACACACTATCACGATATGCAGGACATCGAGTTTACGATCGAGCGTGGCAAGCTGTGGATGCTCCAGACGCGCACGGGGAAACGCAGCGGACGCGCCGCCGTCCGGGTGGCGGTTGATATGGTTCGTGAAGGTGTCATCACCAAGGACGAGGCGCTCAAGCGCGTTACACCAAATCACCTGGAGCAGGTGCTGCATCCGGTTGTGGACCCTAATGCCGATGCCAAAGTGCTCACCAAAGGACTGCCCGCCTCACCGGGCGCTGCGTCGGGCAAGGTTGTCTTTACCGCGGATGATGCCGTCAAGTGGGCGGAACGCGGGGAACCGGTGATCCTGGTGCGCACCGAAACCAGCCCCGACGACTTTCACGGGATGGTCGCCGCTGAGGCGATTGTCACCTCGCGCGGCGGTGTGACCTCGCACGCGGCGGTCGTCGCGCGCGGCATGGGCAAATGCTGCGTGGTCGGCTGCCATGAGATCGAGATCGATTATCCTTCGCAGTTGTTCATGGTCGGTGATACGCCGGTGAGCGCTGGCGATTGGGTTACAGTGGATGGTAACGAGGGGCAGGTGCTGCTCGGCAACATCCCGACGATTGAACCGATTCTGGACGAATACTTCGACACAGTCATGCGCTGGGCCACAGAGGTCAAACGCCTGGGGGTACGGGCCAACGCCGACAACGGCCCCGATGCCCAGGTTGCGCGCGATTTCGGTGCGTCCGGGATTGGCCTCTGCCGAACTGAGCATATGTTCTTCGAAGATGAGCGCATCGACCACATGCGCGACATGATCATGGCCCCCAATCCAATCGCACGGGCAGAAGCGCTGGCCCGGCTGGAACCCTTCCAAGTGCAGGACTTCATGGACCTGTTCCGGGTGATGGACGGCTATCCGGTGACTATTCGCTTGCTCGACCCACCCTTGCACGAGTTCCTGCCCAGCCACGAAGAAACGATGCTGGCCATCACTGATCGAAAGCTGCAACTGCGCGACGCGAGCACCCTTGCGCAAATTGACGAACTGATGCGCGAGATCAACGACCTGACCGAGACGCTTGAACAGATCGAGCGCTTGCAAGAGAAGAACCCCATGCTGGGCCATCGCGGCTGCCGTCTCGGAATTGTCTATCCTGAAGTCACCGAGATGCAGGTCCGGGCCATCTTCACAGCGGCGGTACGCTGCCATCAGCAGGGCATACAGGTTATCCCAGAGGTGATGATCCCGCTGGTGGCCTGGGTGACCGAATACCGTGCGCAAGAGGAGATCGTGCGCCGTGTTGCGAGCGAGGTCTTCGAAGAATATCAGATCGAATTGGACTACACGGTTGGCACGATGATCGAACTGCCGCGAGCCGCTCTAACTGCCAACGAAATCGCAGAACAGGCAGAGTTCTTCTCCTTTGGCACCAACGACCTGACGCAAACCACACTGGGCCTAAGCCGCGACGACTCGGCGCGCTTCCTGGCCGGTTTCGTGGCCAACGGCATCATGCCGGATGACCCCTTCCGCTCAATCGACGCGACGGGTGTCGGCGAACTGGTCCGCTTCGGCACAGATCGCGGGCGTGCTGCACGGCCCGACCTCAAAGTTGGCATCTGCGGCGAGCACGGCGGCGACCCGAAGTCGGTGCTGTTCTTCCACAATGCTGGTCTGGACTATGTGAGCTGCTCGCCTTACCGCATTCCGATTGCGGTGCTGGCGGCGGCCCATGCTACGATCGCTGAGAACGAGTCGCATCAAGCGATTGTTCCAGCCTAGCCCATTCAATCGTCAGATCTATCGAGATGGAGCATGGTGATTCCTGTTCCATCTCGTTTGCTTTCTGGAGGTATAGCTGATGCGCTTCCCCCCTCTTAGCACCCCTCGCCTCCGTATTCGAGACTTCAGGCCGGACGATGTCCCCTTTCGGCGCGAGCTTACCTTGGGCGCGTTCAACGCCGATCAAAGCCTGGAGCAGACGAGCGACTTCGTCGGCTGGACGATGAGCAGCTACCGTCACCTGGAGGCCCTTTACCAGCCTCCGCATGGCGAGTATGTGGTCGCTTTGGCCGACAGCACCCCCATCGGGGCGATTGGCGTCCAGCCTCAAATGGTGCCTTGGAACGTGTTTGACTCTAAGCCACCTGCTGTGCCGCTCAACTACGTGGAGTACAGCCTGTTCTGGGCGATCTCGCCGAGCTATTGGCGCAAGGGCTACGCCAGCGAAGCGGCAGCCGCCTTCATCGCGGCCTTGTTTGATCAATATGGATTTGCCCGCCTGGTCGCCTTGACCGAGTTTGACAACGCTGCCTCCATCGGCGTGATGGAAAAGGTCGGCATGTCAATCATGCGCAACCCGCTGGGCTACCCAAGCTGGTTCCAGGTCATCGGGCTGATCAAGCATCCGGGTTGAATCGAAAGAGCACCCCGGAGGGTGCTCTTGGGAGAGTTCTGTTAAGCGGTCGCCTTGAGGCGATCAAAGAACTTCTTGCGGAACTTGCCGACCTTAGGCGCGATGACAACCATGCAATAGCCCTGCATCGGGTGATTGGCATAGTAGTTCTGGTGATAGTCTTCAGCGACGTAGAAGGCCTCAAACGCAGTCACCTCGGTGACGATGGGATTAGTCCACAGGCCAGCCGCATTGAATTCGGCGATCTTCTCCTCAGCGATGCGCTTCTGCTCATCGTTGTGATAGAAGATGGCCGAGCGGTACTGCGGGCCAACGTCGGCGCCCTGGCGGTTGAGGGTGGTCGGATCGTGGATGGTGAAGAACACATCCAGCAAATCAGCGAAGCTCACCACCTCTGGGTCAAAGGTGACCTGCACCACCTCAGCGTGGCCAGTGTCTTTGTTCACGACCTGCTGATAACTTGGATTGACCACATGGCCGCCGGAGTAGCCCGACAACACATCGGTCACACCGGCTAGCTCATCATAGACGGCCTCTAAACACCAAAAACACCCACCTGCGAGGGTCGCCACTTCCTGTGCCATATCTATCTCCTGATTCGGATCTACATTGAATACGCTACTACCTAGAGTCTAGGAAGTCGGTTGATCTTACGCCATAAGAGAAAGCATAGATCGGTCCAATCAGGCAGGCCGCCTAAATGGCGGCCCATGTGGCGATGCGTCATTCAGTCGGCGTGTTGTAGGCCAGGGGCGGCAGGTCTTGCAAGAACAGCCAGATTGCTTCCATCTCTACGTCGGTGTAGAAAGCGTAGCCCGGCCAGGGCATGTGGACCGGATTGAGGCCAGAGCCGTCGCGGCTGACCCCCTCACGCATGGCCAGGGTGAATTCTTCCAGCGTCCAATCGGCCAACCCGTCATCGGTGGGCGTCAGGTTTGGCGCAGGGGGAAGGTCAGTGCCGCCCGGCAGCGGACCACCGGAATAGTTCGTCCCGTGACAGCCCTCACAACCCACAGCGAGATACTCACCGTACTCGACCGTAGCAGCAGGCTCCAAAGATGCCAGGCGCTCCGCATCGTGATTGATCAGGGCTGCTGAGACGGGAAGCTCACCGGCTAGGAGCAGCATTCGCCCGACTGGGCCCCAGCTTTCCGAGGCACTGGCCTCGCGCTCAATCGGCTCCAGTGACTCCAGGTAGGCAACCATCCGGCCCAGGTCTTCGTCGGTCATGAAGGTGTATTCATAGGAGGGCATGATAACTATCGAGCTGTTGTCGGGCTTGATCCCATGACGGATGGCACCGATCCAATCCAGCGTGTCGTAACTCTCGGTCGGACTGCCTGGTGCGCCAGTGAGATTCGTCGCGTAGAGATACCCTATCGCACCATCATCCAGGAATTCCTGGCCACCTAGATCTTCCCCATGACAATGCCAACACCCCCAGGTCCAGGTGAGGCGCTCACCTTCGGCCAGGCTCTCCGCATCCGTCGGAATGCTAATCGCAGCGACCTCCACATCATAGGTTTCGTTTAGGACGCCATTGCTTGAAACCACCACGACGATCACCGCAACCACGACGATCGCCATCAGGGCGCCTGCTATAGCTAAGACAATCTTCAAGATATTACTCATCGAATTCGTTTCCCCATTTTCTTTCTCTTTTGATCGGCCTAACAGCCTAATGACCTGTGCAAACCACCTATTGGAGTTTAGCGATTCGGCTCAAATCGCACAGTCATTTGATAAAGGGCGTCATAAAGTAGGGTTAGAATTCGGCAAGTGGCGGCATAGTAAGGCAGGCAGTAGACTAGCTCCCAGACGAAGCGATCGAGACCCGTCTGTTGGAGGACACCCCACCCATGAACACACGGACAACTCCCGCCGGACACATTCTGGTTGTGGATGACAACCGCATGAACCGTCTTATGTTGCAGCGCGGTGTGGAGCAGCAGGGCCACACGGTGGAATTGGCGGAAAGCGGAGAAGCAGCGCTCGACAAACTGCATAACGAGAGCTTCGATCTAGTCTTGCTCGATCTCATCATGCCCGGCATGGACGGTATGGACGTCCTCACCACGATGAAAGACGACCCCAGTTTGAGCCACATTCCAGTGATTGTTGTCTCGTCGGTCGATGAGGTTGAAGGGGTGCTGCGCTGCATTGAACTGGGTGCGACCGACTACCTGACCAAGCCCTTTGATCCCCTGCTGCTGCGCGCACGCATCAATGCCTCGCTGGCGATGAAACGTGCCCACGACTTGGAACGCAGCTATGTGGAGCAGGTGGAGCAGGAAAAGACGCAGATGGACCAGCTCCTGGTGAACATCCTGCCCGCTGCCATTGTCGAGGAACTCAAGGAGCGGGACACCAGCGTGCCACAGCTTTTTGATGAGAGTTCCGTGTTATTCGCCGATCTGGTTGGCTTTACAACCATGGCCTCAGACGCCACACCCGTCGAGTTAATCGACCGCTTGAATCTGATCTTTTCGGTGTTTGATGAAGCCAGCGAACGGCACGGATTGGAGAAGATCAAAACCATTGGTGACGCCTACATGGCGGTTGCTGGGGTGCCGATTCCTGATCCCAACCATGCCTTTGCTGCGGCTGAAGTGGCCTTGGATATGCAGAACGAGATCGACCAGTTGAACGAAGTGATGCGCAGCCCCTACAAAGTGCGCATTGGCATTAGCTCTGGCCCGGTTATAGGCGGGATCGTTGGGATGAAGCGCTTCATCTACGACCTCTTTGGCGACACGGTCAACATGGCCAGCCGGATGGAATCCCTCAGTGCGCCAGGCAAGATTATGGTTTCACCGTCTACCTATGCCTATCTGCAACACGACTACGAATTCATCGAAGAGCAAGTAGACGTCAAGGGCAAAGGCCGCATGATAGCCTATGCTCTGCAAGGTCGCCTTAGCTAGAGCTGCTGAGCTTGATCTGATAGTCGATCTCAGTGAAGCCAAGCCGCTCTAGATAGGAAATCAGAGCAGGTAGACCGTAGGCGATCCAATGGAAGTGAATGCTGGCCAGCCGAAGCTGAGTCCCCTCGCGTTCGATCAAGCCAAATCCGGCCCCTTCGCGACGGTACATGACCATCAAACCGAGTGAACTGGCGATCTGGGCGCGGCGGCGTTCCTCCTCACTGGTCGAGCTGCGTACCGTATGGATCAGATTCGCATCGCCGAATGCCTGTCGCAGCTCCTGTAATTGGTCCATCAGGGCGCGGACCTGTTCAGTCTCACCGCTGAGCTGCGCCTCTTGTATCTCGCTCATTATTTGTTGGTAGCCCTCGGACTGCATGAATGCGGCAGCGGCTTGCTGCTCACGCTGCTGAAGCTCAGCCTGCCAGTCTAAAAGGTCTAAGACCTTCTCTCTGGAGAGGGTGACGATCTCGCCAGTGGCCAAAGTGATTTGGACGAGGTCGGGCAGCTCGAGCCAGGGTGGGGCCGCATGGATCGCGTTGAGCTGGTAGCGTCTGACGGCGTCTGCGACGGCAGCTGCAGTGGATTCGTCGGGAGCAACTGCTGTGAGATGCACCTTGGCTGTGTTAGCGCTGGCCTCACCGATCGTGCCGACCTGCGCCCCTAGCGACTCCAGTAAGGCATCGAAGGGTTCCTGGCCGAGCCAGGTTTCGATCTGTGAGGTAACGAAAACAGTGCTGCCTAAGCGCTGCACAGCGGCGTCAATATCGCGACGGGATGCGAACCAATCCAATGCAAGGCGGCTCCAGCGAACCCCATAGCGCTGGGCGATCTCCTGCTCAATCGCGGTGACGGGTTGGCCCGCCCAACCCTCTTGATCCACCCCCTCTAACTGGTTGACCGGGTTCTCACGCCAGTCGAGAATTTCCGCCAGGATAGCGCGCAATTCTGCTTCCGCTTTCTGCGCCAGGTCGACTGATTGGAAGGTGCCGATCACCGTGAAGTCGGCGCTGTGGTTGCTGCTGAACTGCTGCCAGATCGAGACTTTCATAGCTGCTCCCTTGCGTTGCTGGTGCGTAACCGATAGTCGATATCGGTGCAGTCGTAAGAGCTGAGGATCGTCTCGATCTCCTCAAGGACCTGCTTGATGTCGGCAACCGGCCGAGCGGTTAGGCTCATGCGGTTGGTAGCGATGATAACGGCGTCCGGATCAATATAGCTCAGGCCAGTCAGCTCCTCGGTGGCTTTACGTGCCAACACCGGATTGGGTACATCACAGGTCACGCGGATGACGCCCTGGGGGGCATGCAGAGGCGCGACGTCCTCCCAATGGCCATAGACGATCACTTCGCCGCCAAGCTGATTCATGATCTGGTCAAAGGGGTGGGGGTTGTCCACCATATGGTCTAACAGGCCACTGGCCACCAATACCAAGGGTCCGTGTGCGGTGACCATATGCTCGGCAAAATTATGAATCGAGCGCTGCCACTCGACGTTGTACCGGCGGGCAAAGTCGCGCTCGGGTGGGGTTGGCGCTAGATGGTGCTCATCGACCTGTGGGATGTCATGATCGGCGGTGCTGGAGTCGTCCAACCAGGCATGCACCTGCTGAATGATGCTCCGCAGCTCTTGCGCGGTGCTCAGGGCGCTGCCACCAAAATGGCCAGCCAAAACGAAATAGTACTGTAGATTCTCAGGTGGCATCGTGATCGGGGTCCCTCTCTCTGGCACTCAAGGCAGAACCACATACTTAGCCGTGCTCGCATTGCTGCCTAACTATTATAAATCTGAAGCGTGATCTGCGCTGGCCGCCGCGCACAGCCAGCGAGATAAGCAGGCTGGGGTTGATCGCGCAGGTCTTGCCAGATGCGGCGCACATCTTCAAACGTTTGAAAGGGAGCCGTCCAATGATGAAAGGAGCAGGGCTTGACCTGTTTGTCGCTGGTAATCGAGAGGAAAGCCACCCCGGCCCCACAATCGTGATGGTCAAACAGACGCGGCACCCCATCAAGTGTGGAGCCCCAACAGCTCCCGACTTTGAGGCTGATTTGGCTCCCTAGCGCGGCGTGGGCCTGGCGAACAAATGCAGCGAGTTCGGCTGACTGTGTTTGATCCAGATTAAGATGACGGTCAGGCCCTTTGTATCTCAGCAGCAGAAAGTCTTGCACGCCATGCGCCAATAGGTCGGCAAGGGTTGCTTCGGCGTGGGCAAGCGCCTGCGGAGTGATCAGCCAGTTGACGCCGTATCGAACTGGAGCGGCGCGCAGCAGCTTGAGGGTTGACCGGTAATCATTGTCGTCGTAGAGGGAGAGGCGAATCTGGCCAAGCTTCGGCCCGACCCGCTGCAAAAAGGCCGGCCTGAGCAGGCTTCCGTTGGTCGTGAAGTTGATCGCCAGCTTCGTCGTTGTGTAAAGCGCCTCAATAAACGCCGCCCAACGCGGGAAGAGCAGCGGCTCGCCGCCTCCAAAGGCGACTTCCAACACGCCCCAACGGTCGGCGGCCTGGCAGAAGCCCAGCAGATCGTCAAAGTTCCAGGTGCTCGCCGAGGATTGATCACGGTAGCAAAAGGGGCAGCTCAGGTTGCAGTGGTTGGTCACAGCGATCAAGAGCGTCCGCGGGGCTGTCTGTCGCAAAGCGGCAGTTTCTTGCCCCTCCAACAGAATGTTCAGGCCGCTACTGCGCTCGAACAGCAGCAATTTGCCATCCAAGGGCAACCCCCGCCAGGGCAAGGCGCGCAATGATGTGGGGAGATGGGCGAGATAGGGTTCGAGCAGATGGGACATGGGGTACGCCTCATTTGTTTGGTCGCACCCCATTGTAGTCGATTTCGGCGACACGCACCGACCAACCTAGGAGTTCGTCGCCAGGATCCCCCCCATATAGACTTCGACCAACCCACGTACCAGCGTCTCAACGTCGGGCTGGCTGCCGTCGAATGGCATCGAAAAGCGCCCCGCCAGCATGACATTGGCCACACCGTGCAACAGTGAGAACAGGGTCAGTGCTTGCAGCAAGGGCGAGTCGGTACGCAGCGTACCAGCCGCCTGCCCACGCTCGAAGATTTCAACGAAGGCGGTCAAAGCGTTCTGCATCACTTCAATCAATGCCTCGGAGTCCAGATGTGGATTGCTGCTGAACATGACCGGATAGAGGTGGCGGTTCTTGAGGGCAAAGTCGATGTAGTCGAAACTGAAGTGCATAAGCTGTTCTTGAATGTGTCCTTCGTGGCGTTCGATACCTTCTTCAACGTGGTCGCGCAGCCGCCAGTAACCCCGTTCGCTCACGGCGGCCAGCAGATCATCTCGGTTCTTGAAATGCCTGTAGGGGGCATTGTGGCTGACGCCGACTTCTTTGGTCAGCCGTCGGAGAGTAAAGGCTTCAACGCCTTCCTCGCGCAGCACTTTTTCCCCCACTTCAATCAAAGCGTTGCGCAAATCTCCGTGATGGTATTTCGCAGTCATGTCTCTTCCTATCGAATATGGCGCCTCCAACACCCACATTATAACGTAATATAATGCAGCCTGTCGTTGAAATGGACAGGCTGCAATGAAGGTATGTCGGAATTTGTGACGCGTCTAGATGAGGCTGATTAGTTGATCGCTAATCAGCAGACCGACAGTCAGGAGGACGCCCGCAACGACATGGAGTGCGATGGTGAGTTGGTTCGCGCGCACCAATTCGCGATCTTGATAGTGCTTGAAGAGGTACCAGGTCGTGTAGGTGCCAACCGGCAGCGCAGCAAGCATCAACAGAGTACCTAGCGGCAGCAGACCGGTAGCCACTCCAGCGACGATCAGGCCAAAGGCACCTGCCACAATCAACAAGTAGCCCCAGCGTGCGGTGGACTTGCCCAACACGACCACCGCGTTGATCTTGCCGGTGGCCTTATCGGCCAGCAAGTCAGGGAATTCGTTGATCCACAGCACAGCGGTGATCAGCAAGCCAATCGGCAGGCCCAGAAAAGCATCGGCCAAGGTCAGCGACCCGGAAAGCGTATAGACGGTCCCGGCGACCATCAGCGGGCCGAAGCTCAGACCGGTCACCAATTCTCCGAGGCCCTTGCGAGCGGCAAGCCGCACAGGCGGCGCGGTGTAGAAGTAGGCGAAGGCCAGACCAATCAGGCCGAAGACGATGATCGGCCACCCGCGCAGGGTGAGCAGGACAATGCCAATAGCGGTCGCGATGCCAGACACAGCGAGTGCCAGCCGCAGCAGCCCCTGCTCGCTGATCAAGCCCAGCTCGATCGAACGGCTGCCGCCAGAGAGCGGCAGGAAGTAGTCGTTGTTGAGCGGATCGGTGCCACTCTGCCAGTCGAAGTAGTCGTTGAAGGTGTTAGCCGCAATGTGCAGGGCGATCCCGCCGAGCATAGTCAGGGCAAACAACAGCCACGGAAAGGGCGTGACAGCGCCGGTCGCGGCCACCCAGGCCGCACCCACCAGGATCGGGATGATCGTAGCAGTCAGGAATGGGGCACGTGTGACGACCATCCCGGCAAATACGCGAGTGACGGGGCTGATCGTCTGCGCGGCCTCCTCAACTGGCACATCCGGCAGCGGCGTAGTGACACCGCAATAGCCGATCTGCTCGCCGTCACGCCAGGTCGGTGTGATGCGGATATCAGCGGCGAAGCGACTGCCATCCTTGCGAACAAATACGGTTCGGCCCGTGTACTCGCCTTCTTCACGGGCCGTCTTGAGCCAGGTTGGGACGTGCTCGAGGACGGTAAGGCCGGGAGAAAACAATGATACGCGCTTCTTGCCAATCACTTCGTTGGCGCTGTAGCCAAAGATTTCCTCAGCGCCCTGGTTGAAGGTCTCGATGCGACCTTCCATATCGCTGGTAATGGTACTCTTGACAGGTTTGGACATGTTACTTGTCTCCAGGTTTGTGTTCAGGCAAGGCCTCTCGCTTCGGGAGAAAGAGACGGCATGGCTCATAAACTTTTACTATTTTGTGAAAGTATTATACAAGACAACGACCTTGGAAACAACCTCGACAGCGACCTGTCCGTTTGCTGGCTTCGTGCTAAACTGGCCCTCGGATGCCTGAGCGGTGCCCGGCAAGTTTTCAGCATTTGGATCAACCAAACTCGTGAATCCGCAACCGGAAAGGGATCAACAGCTTATGCAAGCATCTCACCGTCCACACTCAAGGCATTGTCCACCGCGATATCAAGCCGAGCAATGTCATGGTCGTACACGATAGCTCAACTTTGACGTTGATGGACTTTGGGCTTGCGAAGCTGCCGGATGCCGGCGAGGTGTTTGACGAGGACGAAGTGCTAGGCACCCTACAGTTCATGGCCCCTGAACAGATACAAGCAAGTCCGGATTTGGATGGACGGGCAGACATTTATGCCCTGGCCGCCAGTGTCTACCAACTGCTGACCGGACACCTACCATTTGAGAAAGTCCAACCGCTGGAGATGATCATGGCGCATCTGTATGAGCCACTGACCGATCCACGCGAATTCCGGTCAGACCTTCCGAACAGCGTCAGTTTGGCCCTGATAAAGGCCATGTCTAAGACGCCTGAGAGCCGCTACACAAGCTGTGCTGAGTTTGTCGCAGACCTATACGGTCATGAATTGAAAGCTACCTAGACGGGGTGACTATAACACGACGTAGGCTTCGTAAGCGCCCAGTGAGCTAAGGATAGACCGGGCAGCATGCCGATGGGCTTGGCGCTGCTGTGCGTCTGCTGCGTGCCTAGACAAATAGAGGTGGGCCACCCCACCGGCATAGGGCATGCCGATCTGACTAGACACCCGCGCGGCTTCGGTCCAATAGTCAAGAGCTTTCCGTGTGCGGCCTTTGTGGAGGGCGTAGCGGCCTTCGAGGACTAAGCGGCGGGGCCGCCCCGTCTTGAAGAACCGCGCAAAACTCCGCACAAAGCGCATCACTTGTGCGGCCTGCCGCTTCACGACCGTGTCGCTCGGATCATCATCCCACAGGCCGAAGATAGCCTCCGCGGTGTTGAACAGCCCGTAGAAATTGTAGGGGTCCGAAACGCCGATGTCTTCAAACTCCAGCAGGGCGCGGCGCGCCGCAGAGCGTGCCTCTACGGGTCGGTTGAGCCGATAATAGGCATAGGACAAATAGGTCCACGAGGTGCTGCCCGGGAGATCGAGGGTCATGATGCGGTGACGATCTTCAAGGACCTCTAGGGCGTCCTCAAAGTGCCCCATCCGAAAGTACATCTGGGCTATCCCTGCCAATGCCCACACTTGACCCCGCAAGTCAGTGCTGCGCCGCGCAGACTCCAGGGTGTCGATGCGCAGGTCCATGCAGCGTTGGAAGTCACCCATGTAGCCGACCATCTGAGCATAAATGCTGATGGCCTCACGCCAGCGCCGTTGATCACCAATGCTGTGGAAGATATCCATAGCAGCCTGACAGTACCGTTCAGCCTGTTCCCATTCGGCGGCTGAGACGGAGTGATAAGCCATCAAGCGATAGGCCGACCCAAACGACCCGATGTCATCGACGCTATTGCGCTTCTCCAGTTCTGCCAGGGCACGCATTGAAAGGCGCTGGTAGAGCTTGGCAATTGGCTCAATATTCACGATCCGCATGCCATGGACCAGCATCGCATAGCCTTCAGCAAGCTGTGAGCTGATGTCATCTTGTGTTTCAACCAGGTTCAAGGCGACCATGATAAAGGCAGCGCTGGCAAAGGGCTGAGCAAGCGTACCTCCGAGCTGGGTTCCCGCGTCAAGCAGTATGCGAGCTATAAAGGGTATCTGCTTGGGATCAACGCTGCGCAGCAGTGGCACCTTAACTCCGGCTCGGTGCATCGCTTGCAGCCCCCCCTGGATGGCGACAAAAGGTGGGACATGGCGCGGATCGATGGGAATATCCACCCCAAGGAGGGACAGCGCTTTATGCGAGTGATCTAGGCTGGCGTGAAGCTGCCCTAAACCATGTTTGGAGTCCGCCAGCGCATGGTGCAGGTTGATCAGTTGCTCTTTGCTGAAGTTGGCCTTGTCGTTCAGTTTTTGCGCCCGCTCCAGGTAGGCAACACCCTCGTTATAGGCGCTGCGTTTAAGGGCTTGCTGACCGGCCAGCAGCGAATAGTGCGCTTCTTTGGCAAGGTCACCGGCTTCCTTCCAATGGAAGGTCAGCGCATCGACATACTCAGCGAGGTCTGAGTACGTCGCTTCAATCGCCAGGGCGATCTGGCCGTGCAGGTCGGCACGCCTGTTAGCATCAATCGAGGCCAGCAAGCCCTCTCGCAGTTTGTCGTGGGCAAACTGCAGCCGATTATCCTGCACTTGCAACACACTGGTGACGTCAAGCAGCCAGGCTTCCAGATCGCGTTGAGGGTCAGCAGCACGCAGCATCCCCAGGTCGAGCTGACGCCCAGCTACGGCAGCCAGTTCAAGAAGGGCACGCGCAGATTGCGGAACACGATCGAGCCGACGTTGTACAACAGATTGGATTCCACCAGCAAAGAGGGCTGGTGGCAGCGTGTTCGCCCCGATCAGGGCAAGTTCACCGGCTTCCTCCGCCAGGGCGCGTACCGCCTCAATAATAAAGAACACGTTGCCTTCGGTGTGGCGCGCCAAGAACTCTACCAGTTGATCCTGCCCGCCGATCTGCTCACCAAGCATCGATCGACTCAAGCCAGCAATCGCCGCGTGGTCTAGCCGATTGAGCGATAGGCTCTGAGAGGCTGGAATCAGATCTGGCAAATCTGGCCGGTCCTCTGCTCGGTAGGTCCCGACGATCAGGATGGGCAGCGTTCCGACGATCGCACCGATGCGATTGAGGATCGCCAAGCTCCCACCCTGCCCCCCTTCGGGCACGTCAAGGTCAACCCATTGCAGGTCCTCAAGTAGAATGAGCAGGGGTTGTGTTTGGCGACTAAAGACCTCTTCAATCACCCCGAGCAAGCGGTCAAAAGCAACATTCGGTTCGACGGGCGGCAGATCAGACACAGGCCGCTCGATCAAGCTCTCGATGTCAGGGATCAAACGCCGCAGGACAGCGGCCTCCAGGTCGCTCAGATTGACCTGCAAAACCATGCGGCGCAGGACGTCGCGCCAGATCAGATAGGGCTGCCTGCCATCATTGACGCCAAAGGAACGGATCGCCAGGCCGCCATCCACCAGAGCCCGTATCCGCAGTTCATCGACCAGCCGAGACTTGCCCACGCCACTTTCTCCGCCAATCAACCAGATTGACCCCTTGCTCTGAGTCGCCTGATGAAAAGCCGTCGTCAGCGTCTCCAACTCTGATTCTCGCCCAATGAAGTCCGCCGCCAGAAGATAGCTCTCACGTAGGGCGGTGGTGTACTCCATGCTGCGCTGGCTGACGGATTCCTGATAAATCGCAATCGCCTGCTGCGCGTTCAAGGTGCGCTGCCCCGGCGATTTGCTGAGCAGGGTCAGCAGCATGGCTTCGGCTTTGGGCGGCAAGCCCAACCCAGTAACGTCTGGTATGTTGTACAGAATGTCGTTGATCAGCATGGGGGGATTGGTCGTGTTGTAGGGGAACTCCTCAGCAAACATC
>JAADYZ010000207.1 GCA_010092775.1 Chloroflexota bacterium | reverse complement strand
ACCTTTTTGACAGAGGACTTTCACTTAGATGACCGTGTGATCGGTGACCCCGCCGAGCAAGCCCTTGGTACACGTAGTGTCATCATTCTGCCTGTTTTGGCCGATCATCAGGTGACTGGCGTTATTCTAATAGGGACAGTCAGGCCAAGTGCCTTTAGCGCGGAGAACCTGAGCTTCATGCAGGCCATCGCCGGACAGTTGAGTGTTGCCGCTGTCAATTCCCGTCTGTATGCGAACGAGCGCCGCCGGGCCGAATTGATGCAGTTAATCAACCTGATTGGCAGCGAGCTGGCCACCGTCCCTGATCTGAGTGAATTGCTAGTGCGGGTTGTGCGCCGGATCAGTGAAGTCTTAGGGTCAGAAGCCGTTTACCTCTTCCTGCGCGAAGGTCCTATGATGGTGATCCGTGCGATAGTCGAAGACGGGAATATCAGCCTGCTTGAAGATGGCCAACGCATCCCAGTGACACAGGGTATCACGGGGCGATCGGTGCGCACATCCCGTTCTTATATCACACGCGATGTGCGCCTCGACCCAGACTTCACAGCACTCAATGAAGCTATGCAACGGATGCGCTCTGCCCTAACGGTTCCCGTTAAAGCGGCGGATACCGTGATCGGCGTGCTTGAGATGCTAAGTACGGAAGTGGGGGCTTTTGACGAGACGGATCGCAAAGCGATTGAGACCCTCTCGAACCAAATCGCCATCGCCATTGAGAATGCTCGGCTGTACAACGAAACACAAAAACGCCTGCTGGAACAGGCGATTATTTATCAGATAGGCCAGGACCTCAATACAATTGTCGAAGTGTCTCAATTGGCCGAAGCGGTAGTCTATCACACCACCCAGGCACTCGATACCTCATCTTGCTTTTTGCTGGTCCATGAACCTGAAACCGGCGACATGGTGATCCGAGCTCGGCACCAGGCCTCGACGATTGCCCAACCCCATGCTCTAGACAACTTTCCTAAAAGCATCACGTTGAGTGATTTCCCCGTCATGAAACGGGCAGTGAGCTTGCGCCGTCCGTTGTGGCTTTCTGTGCATGAAGAACTGGATCAGGGCCAGGAAGTGGACTTGATGGGCGCTTTCAATCAACAGGCAGCACTCATCCTCCCATTGATCGCAGGTAATCAACCCTTAGGCTTGATCTTAGCCTTTGACGACCGCTCAGATCGTCGCTTCAGTGACAGCGACTTAAGGCTCGGCCAGACGATCGCAAATCAAGTCGCGGTGACGTTTGAACGGGCTCGCTTGTATGACGAAACAGAGCATCAGTTGCAGCGCGAGACACTGCTGCGCCGCGTCGCCGAAGCAGTCAATAGTTGGACCGAACACGATGACATGCTGGAGGAGTTCGCCAACGAGATCATGAGCGCGCTGCAAGTGCGTCGCTGTCACATTTTCTTGTGGGAAGATGACAGCCTATTTCCCGCCCTGGCTATGATCGGTGATGAAGTCGACACTCAAATGAAGCGGCTCAGCCTATCCGACTATCCCCGGTTGACGCGCTCCTTAGAGCAAGACAAGGTCCTACGTGTCGCCAGGCCAGATGAATCTGATGAAGCAGAGCGCTCACGGATGCATGCATTTGGCTGCACGTCTGGCCTGATTGTCCCGTTGATAACCAAAGGACGACTGCTGGGCCTGCTGGAAGTCTATGACGACCGCCCCATGCGCCACTTTGCTCAAGCCGATGTGACCTTGTTCAGAGCCTTGGCTAACCAGCTCTCCGTTGCACTCGACAATGCACGTCTCTACTCGGAGGAGCACGTCCGCAGTCTTCTTCTTCAAAAGATTCAAGAGACCAGCCAGGAGATCACCAGTGAACTACAACTGAGTTCGCTGTTCGAATACACCGTGAAGAAAGTCACGCCAGTCTTCGAAGTCGATGCGGCGAGCATCTTCATGCAGGACAATGATCTCGGCGATTTTCGCATCGAAGCCTCTTTCGGCCTCAGCAGCGAACATGGCCAAGCCGAGCGTGTGGACTATGAGACGTTCGTCGGGCTTTATGGTTCCCCTCCCGCGCCCCACCTCTTCCAGAGCCAGGAACAACTTCCAGAGCGTCAACGTGGCTTAGTGGATGCCCAGGGCATCAAGGGGGCGGTGGCTATCCCCTTGCTGCGTGGTCAGGAGGTTTTTGGTGGCCTGGATCTGTACTTTCGTCAGAGCTTCGACTTCAATCCGCATAAGCTGGAGATGGCCCAATTGCTAGCGCGGCAGATCTCGATTGCGATCGAGAACGCCAACCTGTTTGCAATGTTGGAGGAACGCGCCCGCGAACTCGCTACGGCCAACCGCCTGAAGAGCGAATTCCTGGCCAACATCAGCCATGAGCTGCGCACCCCCCTCAACAGTATCATCGGCTTCACTGAGACCTTGTTGGTTGGCATCTATGGTCCCCTGAGCGAGAAACAGGTCGACCGCTTAGAGACGGTCTCGCGCAACGCAGAACACCTGCTGGCGTTGATCGATGATCTACTCGACCTCTCTAAGATTGAGGCTGGTCGCATGAATCTGTACCTGGAAGAGGTGGATATCTATCGCGAGATTGTGACGGTCGCAGAAACAGTCGAACCACAAGCCAGCGAGAAGAGTTTATCCCTGCTGCGCCACGTGAACCCTGAGCTGCCGAAGGCTTGGGTTGACGCACAGCGTTTGCGCCAGGTCCTGACCAATCTATTGTCCAACGCCATTAAGTTTACACACGAAGGTAGCGTGACCATCGTGGGCGAAGCGGAGCCACAAGAGGATCGAACCTTCATTCACCTACAAGTGGTTGATACCGGTATCGGTATTTCCGAAGAAGATCAACAGTTCATTTTTGATGAGTTTCGTCAGGTAGACGGCTCGGCAACGCGCCAATACGAAGGCACCGGGCTCGGCTTGGCAATCACGCGCAAGCTGATCCAGCTGATGAACGGTGAGATTTGGGTCGAGAGTGTGATCGGCCAGGGATCAAACTTCCACATTCTGATCCCAACCCATGACGATCAAGCGGAGGACTAATTGACGGGTGGGCATTGTGATTGCTTGTCTGCCCGAATGTGGACTAATGGTATACTCTGCTAAAACCAGATGGTTCACACACCGAAAGCAGGAGAACCATGAGTGACAGCCGGACCATCTTGATTGTCGAAGACAACATCGATAACCGCACTTTACTAGGGGACATGCTCAGTGCGCTGGACTACACTGTCTTGGAGGCTGTCGATGGAGTGGAGGGGGTTGACATCGCCCTGGCTAACGTTCCTGATCTCATCCTGATGGATCTCTCCTTGCCCAACAAAGACGGCTGGACCGCCACCCGTGAGATCAAAGCCGAGAAGAGTACGGCGCACATTCCGGTGATTGCGCTAACGGCCCATGCAATGGTCGGCGACCGTGAACGAGCCTTAGAAGCTGGCTGCGATGATTACATGACCAAACCAATCAATATCCTTGAATTGAAGAAGAAGATAGAGTCTTACTTCAGCAGCAAGGCCTCATCAACGTGACCCTTTCTGAACCTGTACTGGGCGCACCTATGAAGATTCTTGTGGTCGAAGACAATCCTGATAGCCGTAAGCTGGTTGAAGATATTCTCGGCGCGATGAGCTACGAGGTGGTGGCGGCGAGCAACGGTCTGCAAGGCTTGGAAGCTGCCCAGCGCGAAGTTCCCGACCTGATCATCTTGGATGTCAATATGCCAGGGTTGAGCGGCTTCGAGGTTTTGGAGCATCTCAAGGCAGACGAACAACTTAACAGCATTCCGATTTTGATGTTGACGGCTCAAGGCGACGTCGATGATCGTGTGCGTGGGTTAGGATTGGGTGCCGACGATTATTTGCTGAAACCCTTCAATCCACGCGAGTTGATTGCTCGCGTAGACGCCCGCCTCCGAGCCAAGCAGGCCTCCGATGAACTGCGTGCTGCACGAGATCAGATCCTAAAGACCTTTGCCCGCTACGTCGCGCCGACGGTAGTTGAGCAGCTCCTTGCCGATCCGGTTAGTGTTGAACTTGGTGGGCGTCTTCAAGAAGTAACGGCTCTATTTGCCGATCTGGAAGGCTTCACTGCGCTGGCTGAGCACATCGAACCAGAGAAGGTCATCGAGATTCTCAATGGCTACTTGTCCTTAGTTGCTGACGCAGTGATCGAGAATCACGGTACGCTGGATAAGTTTATGGGGGATGGCGTGATGGCGATCTTCAATGCTCCCCTGCCGCAGGAAGATCATGCGCTTCAAGCAGTCACCACGGCCTTTGATGTTCATCGACGCGTACAAGCCTATCACGAGAGACTTGCCCCGCAAAATCGTTTGTTCTACCGCATTGGCATCAGCAGCGGCCCGGCGGTTGTCGGCAATGTGGGGTCGGCTGAGATTCGCGATTACACCGCCATTGGCGACACGATCAATACGGCCTCACGGTTGGAGCAAACCGGCGAAGCAGGTTACGTTATCATCAGTGCGTCAACTTATGAGCTGGTGCGCGATTATGTAGAAGTGGAACAGCTCGGCGAGCGCAATGTAAAGAACAAGACTGAACCTGTGATGGTCTACAAAGTCATCAATGTGGAACTGCCATGAGTGAATCGCCTGCCGCATCGATTCTCGTTTTAGCCGATACGCCTAACGATCAGAAGTATTTGATGGAGCAGCTTCTGCCCCATGCTGGGTTTCGGGTTGGTGGCTACGAGGATGTTGACCAGCCCAACACCTGGGACGTTGTATTGATGAACTTGATGCGAATGCGACCCGATTCGCTCTCTGTGCTGAAACAAGTGCGCGCTAGGAACATTATGGCACCAGCGGTGTTGTATGCCTTGCACATCGATAGTGATGTCGCTGCACAGTTCTTCCCGATGCGCATCCGACGCTTTGTACCTTTACCAGTTGATGACCAAACTCGTCTAGCGACTTTAACCGAGCTAGTACATGAGGTGAGGCAACAGGCAGATACTGCGGCGTTAGAAGTGCGGCTCGCGCAAGCCTATGCGTTGGTTGAGCGGCGCGTCAATGAGATGGGCACTCTCTCTCGCATTGGGCGAGCCATTACAGCGCAGGTCGATCCGACAACAATCATGAAGCAGGTTCTGGAGGCAGGTATCTATCTGACGCGTTCGGCCAGTGGGCTGGCCTACACGGTGGACCCCACCACCGGGCAGCTTGTGCTAGCCGCTCACCAGGGCATTGCTGATGCTGAGCTGCCGACATTCCAAGTCGCCTCCAATGACTCAGACGCTTTCACAGTGCTGCTGAGCGGAGCGCCCATCATGCGCGTTGATCAACCTGTGAAGTCGATAACCGTGCCTTTGCCCCTTGGCAATCAGATCATTGGGGCACTTTCGGTCTATCGTGGCGGCGCTGAAGCCTTTGATGAGGCCGACCAGGCCACACTAAGTAGTGTCGCAGATTATGCCGCGATCGCTCTCGACAAAATGGAAGCCGTGCACCAGGCCCACTTCCGGGTTGATCAATCCCTTCAAGCGGCGCGCAAGGTCAAGTACCATGCGGATACGCTGCTCGATCCGATTGACGGGATCGAAGGGCAGGTCGCTTTGATGACGTCCGCCCACGAAACCCCCCTCACCGATCCGCAACGCAATGCGCTCAATCGCATCAATCAGGCTGTCACCCCGCTGCGCGAGATCGTCGGCCTAATCGAGGATGAGTTAGCTGACTTCGATGCGTCTGGCTAGGCAATGGTTGCGTTTACTGGTGCTTGGCGTGCTGCTGCTCGGTGGATGCGCACCAGCAGGCGATTCTGCCAGCGACCTGCCCGATTTGATCACCCCCACCCCCGCGCCGATTCCGACGCGATCACCCTCGTATGATGTGCAGATT
>JAADYZ010000206.1 GCA_010092775.1 Chloroflexota bacterium | reverse complement strand
TGACAGGAATTACTTATAATGAGAGCTAAACAATGAAAAAGAGGACATAGTAGAAAGTTATGATCAAAATACACCCCATCGAAACAGGCCAGCTTCGCATTCGCAGGATGCATCGTTATGGGCTGGGCTGGGATCGTTGGTCACGATTGGCGACGTGGATGTTAGTTCCTGGTTTCGCAGCCCCAATTCCCATGCGCGCATGGCTCATTGATCATCCCGATGGACCAATCGTTGTAGATACGGGTGAGACACTGCGCGCACAGGATGATCCAGAGTATTTCCCACCAGACCAACGCCCGTTTTTCAAACTGGCCTTTCGTTTTCAGATGACAGCCGCAGATGAAATCGGCCCCCAGCTTCTGCAAATGGGCTTTCAGCCGGAAGACATTCAAACGGTCGTTCTCACACACGCACATATGGATCACAGCGATGGATTGCATCATTTCCCGAATGCAACCGTGTTTTTCTCACGACGAGAATGGCACGATGCGAACAATAATAGCCGCACACATGGCGCAGTCACTGCACGCTGGCCGTCAGATATGACTGTTGAGCAAGTGGATTACGTGCCGGAGCCAATTGGCCCCTTTCAACAGAGCTTTCCGTTGACAAAAGATGGACGGGTTCGCATTGTGCCAACACCCGGTCACACGATGGGGCATCAATCGATTGTCGTTCAAGCAGACGATCTGATCTACTTCATCGCAGGCGATGTCAGTTTTACAGAAGCAGAATTGTTCAGTGACCGTGTAGATGGTGTCACCCACAGCGCGAAAGCCTCTCAAGAAACGCGACAGAAAATCCGTGAGTGGGCAACATCTCAGCCGATTGTGTATCTACCATCACACGACCCTGATTCTCCTATACGACTAAAGAACAAACAGCACATAAGCAAAGTCTAGGTTTGGCACCCTGCCGTCAGCAAAAGACTTTCAGCTCACGGCGAAGGCGTTGCTGAAAGCATATGAAATGTCTGATCCTTTGAAAGCAGCTATCTCCTGTACCAATGGCGTGCATGCCTGGCGTGGACGCATGGCCTACCAGCTTTTCGCAGCGTCCGATTATCTGGTGCAGGCGGCAGTACAGTTACTGATCCACGGCAATGAGGCGTATATCCGTGAGAAGCTGTATCACGGCTTACAACGGCTGACCGGGGCACTGCATGAGGCTGTACGTTACAGTCCGCGCCCGGATCGGTTCGATTTCAGCGATCTGTGCACCGAGGCCTAGGGTACGTTCCAACGTCTTGATGTTCTGGTAGGTGTTCTGCGAGTTGAGTTGATCAATCGGTCGGGTCGATTGGCCGCATCCTCGCTGATCGTAGTAGTGAAACTGATAGCGGTCAGTCAGATCATTCAAGCCTGTCCAGGCCTGGCGATAAGGATAACCTGGCCCACCATGCACCACCAGAACAGGGCGGCCTTCTCCAACCGAGAAATGCCACAACTGAATGTCGTCTTCAACAGCCCACCACATTTCGTCAGCGGGTTGAGGGTTCGGCGGCGTCAGCGGCCCACGTAGGTTTTGTTCGGCGCGGACCATGCCGGGACGATACATCGGTTGGTTCATCATCTGCCAGAAGACCACCCCACCAGCTACGATGAGAACCAGCAATACAGCCCCGAGGATCAAAGCAATGCGCACAATCGGTGACATGGGGTGGCTCCTCTAGGCGGGCTTGTAAACTGGAAACTGGATTTCCGTCAGGTATTCGTCTGGGTTAGCAGTGCTCTCCGGGCCACGCAGATAAATCTCACGCGGTGGGCCAGAGGCGCTATAAGGATTGTCTTGCAGCCAATGCATCATTGCTTCGTAACCACCGCTAATGTGATCGTAGCTGCCCTGGACCATGCAACTTGCCAGGGCTTCGCTCGCGGCGAGTGTGCGCAGCAGGGCTGGATTGCTGCTGTTTGCAGCCCCGTTGACAGGCACCGCCACCTCAACGTCGGCATTTTGTGGTTTGTATTCGCTGTCGTGGTAAATGGTCATCGGTGGTCCAGCCGGAGTAAGCCCGGCAGCGGCGACCTCTTGAAAAAGCTCACCGAACAAGGGACCCATTTGGTCGTAGCTCGGGACGATCCGGCGTAAGAAAGCCACTTCAACGGCTTCACCGGGTTTCAGAATAACATCATATTGGGCCACAGTGCCCTCCTGTTCTATGCTTCGTAAACGCATTTCAACTTGCGCCAACCGACTACGCTCCGTTTCGATTTGCTCTGCGATTTGAGCCTGGCGCATCCGCAGCATCCCGCGCAGTTGCTCTGCTGATAGGTCGTCGTCGAGCAGGCGTCGGATTTGATCGAGCGAGAAGCCCAGATCACGCAGCGCGAGGATGCGATTGAGACGAGGGAGTTGATCAACCTGGTAGTAGCGGTAGCCCGACTGTAGATCGATGTGGGCTGGTGGTAGGAGGTCAATATCTGCGTAATAGCGCAGCGTCTTGACGGTCACTTTACTGAGCTGTGAGAACTCACCGATTTTGAACATGCGCAGGTCCGTTCGTGATGACAGGATCGGTTCTAGCCTTATCATAGGGTCTCCAGCGACGGGAGAGTCAAGCGGGGAATTCCATTGTTATCGCTGCAAACTCATTGGATAATAGGGCACAAGTTTGAGCATCATATACCTTCACCAAGGAGATGCACCTCATGCGTACCGCAGTCCGCATTCTGGTTGGGCTAATCGCGGGTCTATTGTCCTTAGTTGGATTGGGTTGGCTGGGCTTCCAGGTCAAAGCGCGTTCCTTCGAAGACCTCAGCACCACCGACAATCGCCCTCATCGCCCTATCCCAGATGGTTTACCAGCCCCCCTTCTACGCCACGCGGCCTTGCTTTTCCCAAACGGCCTGCCAGAGGTCAAGAGTGCGGTTGTTCAGGGGCGCGCAAGGCTTGCCCCAACAGGTGTTTATCTGCCAACCCGCTTTCGTTTCAGCTATGACGCCGAACAGATCGCTCATTACCATCACATTCAGGTGACCTGGTTCTCGCTGCCCTTTCTGCAAATCCATGAGATGCTGCGAGATGGCACGACCCGCCTCGACCTATCGTTTTTGGGGACGGCGGAAGATCAACCGCGCATCAATCGGGCGGCCCTGCAAGGCTACTGGGCGGAGGTTCTGGCCTGGGTACCTGCCATCGTGCTGAGTGATGAGCGCATCAGGTGGGAGGGGGTGGATGAGCACACAGCCCGCCTCATCATCCCAGAGCTAGACGAGGAAGAAGCCTTCACCGTCCGCTTTGATCCTGAAACAGGACTCTTGCATGAGATCGAGGCGCTGCGCTATCAAGAAGCAGACAATCCGCAACGCCAGCAGTGGCGCAACCGCGTGCTGGAATGGGGAGAGATTGAGGGACAGAAGCTCCCAATGCTGTCTGAAACTCAGTGGAACGACGATCCGCCTTGGGCAGCTTGGCAGCTCGAACAAGTCGCGATCAACGTGGACGTGGCCGAACGCTTCGAGCGTTTTGGAGAAAGCCTGAACGAGTCGTCGATGCCGATAGATGCTCGCTAGAGATGCCCGCCGACAGATTCCCCTAGAGTAAAGTCGCTTTTCGACCGGGGCGTGGGTCGTAGTTCGAAGCAAACTGTTCTAGGGTGCCCCGGTCAACCAGCCAGGTGTTGGCGAACTTTCGTGCGGGGAGCTTTCCGGCGCGGATCAGGCGGCGCACGGATTCGGGGTGAATGTTCAGTCGCTTGGCGGCGTCAGCAACTGTCACATAGTTCTCAAATCCGTTATCTTCGCTCACTGGAGGGTCCTTAAAGTAACTAGAAATTTGTTGTATGATACAACATTATTATAGGGCATTTGCGCCTAAAGTCAAGGCTTTGTGAAGGCCATACCGAGCTAAACCGAAAACTGTGACACGAGGAGCAATCTCGCACGGGTCAGGCTCGTGGGGCCTCGCAGAGCCTAGATCTTGCCGAACTTCTCATAATAGAGTTTGACTGCGTAATCGATGCGTTGGTAGGCCACTTCCACGTCATCCCAGCCGCGAGGCTCAACGCGTGCACCCTCAAGGTCTTTGTAGACGGAGAAGAAGTGCTCGACTTCCCGCAGAAAGTGGCTGGGGACATCGGCCAGCTTGTGGATGTCGCCGTAGAGGGGGTCGCTGTTGGGGACAGCCAGGATTTTGTCATCCGGCTCGCCCTTGTCTAGCATGTGGAAGACGCCAACCGGGCGAGCTTCGATCACACAGCCAGCGAAGGTGGGGACATTCACCATCACCAGGATGTCGAGTGGGTCACCGTCATCATAATGGGTATGCGGAATCAGGCCGTAGTCACCGGGATAGACGATCGATGAATACAAGACACGATCCAATTTGATCGTGCCCCATTCCTTGTCGTATTCAAATTTGTTACGGCTGCCCCGTGTAATCTCCACGATGACGTTTACAATCTCAAATGAGTCCTCGCCGTCTGGCGACGCTGGCAGATCACGCCATAGATTTTCCATACTAGTTCCTCGCTACGTAAGTTGGAGGCACTAGCGACGTCGAAACAGCAGCAGCGCTCCAATCAAGATCAATACAGCAGGCCATACCATACGGATGTTAATGGTTGGTACGAATTCTGCAAGCAAAAAGAGCGCACCAATGCTGATTAACACCACACCAAGCACCGGCAAAGCAGGAACTTGCTCAATGAGCCGGCCCGCAGACTGGCGCATGTCCTCAAAATTAACGCGGATGGCCTCTTCACCTGGCAGGTCAGGCTGGTCTTCAGGTGGGATAATCAACCACATCACGGTATAGATCAGCAGTCCGAGTCCATTGATCAGCATCAAGATGACGAAACCCAGTCGGATCAAGACCGGGTCGACGCCCAGATAGCGCGCCAACCCGGCACTAACGCCACCCAGGACACGATCACGGGTCGAACGGACGAGTCGTCTGTTTTCAGCCATATCGGTCCCTGTTTTCAAAACGTCCTCAGACTTGCGGCGAGGATTGCTGACCCTCAGGTTCTTCGGTCATGATGATCCACAGAATGATGTAGAGCAAGATGCCGCTGCCACCGGCCAGGGTAAACAAGACAAAGACCACCCGGACGAGGGTCGGATCGAGGTTGAAGTAGGTGCCCAGGCCCCCACAGACTCCGCCAATGACCTTGTCGCTACGGTTGCGATACAGTCGTTTTGGTTGTTCAGACATAGCAATTCTCCTATCAGGCTCAGGTTGTGCGGCACTGATCGGTCTGGCCGCTCTCACTACACATTACGCGCCTGACAGGAGAAAGTTTCAGCAGTCAACAGCCCTAGACTGCGGCACCCTCTGGGGCTTCCGGTACGATCAGCCACATGATGAGATAGATCAGAACTGAACCGCCACCGACCAGACCTAACACGACGAAAGCCAGACGGACCACCATTGGATCGATATCGAAGTAAGCGGCCAGCCCGCCACAAACGCCGCCTAAGATGCGGTCTGTCTTGCTACGGTAGAGCTTCTTGGGTTCGGTTGCCATGGGGACTTCTCCTCTACGATGGAATACTATTCAAATGAGCATCCACCAGTATATCATACTAAGGGCGGTAGTCTTCGCCGAGAACGATCTGAATATCCAAGTCGGCAGAGGTTGATTCGGTGGGCACAATGGCCGACTCATCCAGATTGAGCAGGCTAGCAATATAGCGAGCAGTGTTGTCCTGGCCAGTATAGTTGTAGATGATCGTGCTATCATAATCAAAGCGGTCGGCGTTCTCGACTGAAACCACGTTAATGCCCGCGCCGATCAGTTGGTCACTCGTTTCGGAGGCCAGGCCTTCGCGTTGGGTGCCGTTCTGGATGCCCACCTGGGCACCCTCGGCGGCGACCGCTTGCAGCAGCGCTTGTTGGTTCGGATCGCAGCGCCCACTGCCTGTGAAAATATCGTTGCGCAGTTCGCGGATGCGTTCCCAGTAGGGCACCAGAACCTGGGTGCCGTCACCCAATTCCAACAGATCGACATATTCAGGTCCAACGCTGCCGGTGCAAATGCTCTCCTCTGGCACAGCAATCGCGAGCTGCGCCAGATCGATCATCTGCTGGATGGACAGATTGGTGTCCACATCCTCTTCGATCTGACCGTACAGAACTGGGGCCTGGGTAATCAGATTGGGGAGCTGCCCTGTGCGAGCGACTTCGTCGCGGATCGCGTAGAGAATCTGCTGGAGTCGACTCAGGCGGTCGAAGTCGCTGCCGAAGGTGGCGCGGGTGCGCAGATACTTCAGCAGGGTTTCGCCATTCATACAATGATCACCGGCATCAATATAAAAGGGATCATAGCCAGCGCCATCATAAGCAGGATAGAAGGGATCATCAATGGTCTGCGGCACATCAATCGGGATGCAGCCGATGGTGTCTACGGTTTGGACAAACGCGTCGAAGTTGACCGTCATGTAGAAATCGACCGGCACACCAAAACGCTGCTGAACGGTCCGCATCGCCAGGGCAGGGCCGCCACCCGGATAGCGATCAGCGTCTCCTCGGAAGTACGCAGTGTTGATGCGATCGTGCAGGCCGTCGTAATCGGGAATCTCGACCCACAGGTCACGCGGGATGGAGAGAATTCCGGCGGTGTTAGCAATCGGGTCGATGGTCATTAGCACCATCGTATCGGTGCGCCAGGGGCCATCTTCAGAGGCGCGCTCATCGATACCCATGACCAGCACTGTGACACGCTCTCGGTTGCCAATCGGCACACCTGGATCACTGCCTGAACCTGCGGAAGCGGTCTGCGTAGCGATAGCAGCTTGTTCACCAGAAGGCAGGGCTGGCTCGGAATTGGCCCACTCGAACTCGCCACTAGCGACGAAGTTGCGCACCCCATTGAAGGTCAGGTAGCCCGTGACCAATACAATCACGACGAAGACAGCTAAACCCGTATAGACCGCCCAATCTGGCAAGACCAGGCGCGATCGACGGGCACGGACATGGCGGGAGGGGGGCTGCTGCTGCATACAACTCAATCGGTTCCACAGGCGTATTGAACTCTGCCGGGCGATTATAGCGTTCTGGAATCAGGGACGCGAGAACGTGTACAGACGATTGCCCGCCGTGAGATAAACTTGCGCGGGTTGGTCGGTATTGGTCACGCCAGACAGCGTAGCGAATACTACGTTGTTGCTGTCCTTATAATTTCGGATAAAGGTACCCGTCGGCGAGGTGGTGTAGAGGCGCTCCCCATCGGGGTCGGCGATGAAGAAAACACGGTCAAAGGGACTGAGGTTGAAATAGAAGGAGGTCGGGCGAATCAGTGGTTGAGGTAGACCCTCGAAGGCAAAGACATCCTCACGGCCCAAGAAGTATTTGCTGACCCTGCCGCTGCTGTGCAACACAAAGAGATTGCCGTTGGTGTCGATTTGAAGGTCAATCGCATCGACCAGGTTAGGCGTTTGATCCGTAAAATAGAGTTCAGG
>JAADYZ010000205.1 GCA_010092775.1 Chloroflexota bacterium | reverse complement strand
GCGACCAAAGGTAGAAAGATGGTCTGCCAACTGGGGATCACGCCGAAGGCCAGCAGGACAATGATGTTCAGCACAAAGGCTATGGAAAAATTAGCCAGGTGCTGCGCCGTCATTTTGAAGAGCAGCGCCTCATGCGGATACTGCACCTGCATCACCAGGGTGTTGCCTGATGAGAGCGTTTGCTTGGCCGCGTTATAGAAGCCCAGAAACAGCCCCCACATCGACGTACCCACCAATACATAGGCTGGATAGGGAATGCCCACGTCGCCCGTGTTAAGCAACCCGGTTCCCTGCAAGAAGACCCAACTGGCTACCCCAACGATTGGCGTAATCACAATCCAGGTGAAGCCCAGAAATGACTTCTTGTAGGCAGCCAGGAAATCCCGCTTGAACAACTGCCAGATTAGCTCACGTGCGCCAATGATGTTGCGCAGCATGATCACCCAGGTCTGGAAGAGACCAATCTCATGGCGCTGGTTCGGGCGGTAGATGCGAACGGAGTCAGTGCTCGACTGCTGCATAGCTGGCTTAGCGCGGCCTACTCAATGCGCCCCGACTGGTAGATGTCCCACACCAACTGCATCGCCTTGAGCGCATCGTGAGAGTTGCCGTTGTCAATTTGCTCATCATTGCGGATCGCCTGGACGAACTGGTTCATCTCCAACGTCCATGAGTCATCCCGATCGAAGAAGACCATCTGCTCGCGTGGTTTACCAAAGGCGGAGGCTTCGCTTTCGAACTGCCGCCGCGCATAGACGATGTGCTCTTCGCCGTAGCTGCGCGTCGAAGAGAGGATGCCATTAATGTTGATATAACCTAGCTCTAGGCCGATTTCTAACACAAAGCGGTGACGCCACTGTGTGGCCGACGAATGGATCGTGGCGACCTGATTCTTGGCAGTACGCAGCATTGCAAAGGCGTTGTCTTCTACTGGGATGTTCCAATAGGCGGTGGTGACAAAGCTCTTGGTCTCAACGAAATCACCGCAGTAGTAGCGGAAGAGGTCCAGCATGTGAATGCCCTGGTCAAGCAAGATGCCTCCACCTGCGATGTCTACGTCGTTGCGCCAGATGTTCTCGAAGCTCTCACCGCCAGACTTGCCATAGACGCCTCGAATCCAGAGAATGTTGCCAAAGCGCCCACTGTCGATCATCTCTTTGACTTCCATCACAGCGTAATGATGTCGGTGGTTGAAACCAAATTGCAACTTCAGGCCGGGATTGGCTTGCTCAGCGGCGATGATCCGCTCAACATCTTCGACTGTGCGGCCAGGTGGTTTCTCGCAGAAGACGTGCTTGCCCGTGTTGAGGGATTCGACCGTCGCGTCTGGTGCGATATTGTTGTAGGCCGCAACGATCACCACATCAAGGTCGGTGTTGATCAAGTCGGCGTACTCCGTATAGAAATCGGCATTGGGATAGAGGGCGGCCAATTCCTGGTCAACGTCGCAGACTGATACCAGATCCAAATCAGGATGTGAAAGGCAGATGTTCGCGCGGCGCTTGCCGACCTTGCCCAGGCCGATCACGCCGACCCGCAGCGGCTTGGCTTGCCGATTGACCTGGGGGGCGGCTTCGGCTATGGCGTCAGGCTGGCTGGGATGATTTGTCATCAAGTCCCTCCTTAGTGCTTCAGGCGACCGAGGCGCGCCAGCCGGAAATAGGTATACATCAGATGGTCCAGAATTTGGAACACATCTTCAACGGGGCCGTATTCGCCGTTTGGCGTCGGTACATGCAGGTGAACATCCAGAAGGTCGGCTAGCTTACCACCGCTAAAGCCGGTGCAGCCGATGGTCGTTACGTCATTTGCCTGCGCATACTCTGCGGCAAGCAAGACGTTAGGCGAATTGCCGCTGACCGACATCAAGAAGAGCACATCATCTGGCTGAAGGTAAACCTCCAACTGGCGGAGGAAGATGTTCTCATAGCCGATGTCGTTGCCCAGTGCGGTCAATACCGCTGGATTGTCTGACAAGCAGACCATCTTGAGCGGCTTGGCGTCTGCGACATAGGTGCCGAAGGACAGATCGTTGGCGAAGTGGGTGGCAATCGCCGCACTGCCACCGTTCGCCACAAAGTAGACGGTGGCGCCTCGGTCGCTGGCGGCCTGGATCGTCTCGATCATCTGGGCGATGGCCTGCGTATCAAGCTGTTGGAGCAGTTCGCTCAGATAGTTGAGATAGCGTCCAGCGAAATCGGCACTGGAGTCGGCGGCTTTGAAGTGCTCAAGCAGGCCGTTTCTTTCAGTAGAAGTCGACATAGAGAATTATGCTTTCCGTGCAACAACGCGCAGATACGAACTCAATCGATTCTGCTGCAAATACTGTTGAAGGCCGCGTTTGGCCTGTTCATCTCGATTGGACAGGAAATAGCGCCACAACCTTGGCAGTTCTAGATCAGGCTGACGCTCTAAAACGCTTTCGACAAGCTGGACATCCAACTGGCCGGGCGTGCTAATCTCAACAATCTCAAAGCCAGCAGTGGTTAGAAGGGCTTGCATGCCCTCCACAGAGATCAAATTGATGTGCTCAAGCGGGAAGACCGTCGCGTGCTCCCACAGGGTCAGAATATCAAAGCCACTGGCCGACCGCGTCGTCAGCAGAAAGTAGCCTCCCTGGTCGAGCGCTTCGTAAGCCGCCTTAACAAAGGCCAATGGTTGGCTTTCATGCTCAATGACGTTAAAGGCAGTGACCAACCGCGCTTCGCTTCCTTTCAGGCTCGCCAATGTGTCGGCTTGCGTGAGCTGCAATTCGTCAGATGGATCAATGAGAGGTTCAGACACAATGATCGGACCCAGCTCGAACTGGTGCATCGCCTTTAGTAGTGATCGATGACGCGTCTGCACATCGATCAAGGGGCGATCTTCCGGCAAACGAATGCGCACGGCCACACTGCTCACCCAATCTGCGCGGTAGTAAGCATGCTCATCGATGTGATTGGAGGTCTGATCCGTGTAATCGGAACTCGCCCGATAGGTTGCCGCTTCAGATGCCTTGAGATACCAGGCCATCTGCTGGGGTGAAGGGCGCGGATTGACAAAGAGTGAGTGGGTGGCGTCCTGATAGTAGCGGTAGCCGTGCTTTTCGAAGGCTGGCACAGCTTCGCCAGTCGGCCAATCGGCCTGAACAAACTGATCCGCTTGGGTGCGTAACTCCTGAGCAGACGCGACACTCAACTCTACCAGACGATCATAGACCGCCGGAGGGTGGACAGCCAGATCATCTAGGAATTCGTTAACAACGACTTGCTTCACAAGGGCTATCCTTGCCAACTGGGGCTCATCATGGTAGACAAGTGTACCGCATTCGTGCCGGATTCCAACCTGAAGGCCGCAAATCAACCCGCTGCGGACGCGTGAGCGTAGGCTAAGCGTGTGGCGCTCTGGCGCGGCTAGAGTGGAAAGGGCTTAAACATGCCTACGACCGTTCCGGTGATACTGCGGTGGGTGGCAATGCAAGGCATCTGTGCACCTGCCACAACCGGACTACCATCGGCAATTGGGAACCAGGGTTGACCATTGAAGGTGCTGAAATCACCGCCTAACTCGGTTAGGATGAGTGCGCCAGCGACGTTATCCCACAGGCGGCACTCTATGTTGACGGCAGCCGCAGCTCGGCCCGCCGCTACATAGCAGAGGTGCAGCGCCTGAGACCCCAACAACCGAACCTTGCCATACGTACTGCTAAGCGTCTTGAGCGGCCCCCCTTCCTCCTGTGCTAAAGACCATGCGATGAAATCGGAGCTAATTAAAATGGGAGCAGCGGGAGCAATCTCAGTCGTTTGGCGGATCGGCTCATCGTTCAGAAAGGCACCTATCCCGCGTTCGGCGCTGAACATCTCCGAGCGCAGCGGGTCAGAAATCCAGGCAGCAGCAGGTTCGCCCCTGACCAGCAAGCCAATCGAAACGCTAAAGAGTGGAAGCTCAAGCAGGAAGTTCACCGTACCGTCCAAAGGATCAATGACCCAGCAGGTCTCGCCAAGTGTCGTTTCACCGGGCTGGACACTTTCTTCAGCAATAATCTGGTGATGAGGATAGCGCTGCTTGATCTCGTTGATGAGGAAGGATTCAATGGTGGTATCGGCCTCGGAGACCAGGTCGAAGCGACCCTTCGGGGACCCGCTAACGTTGCCATAGTAGCTCAAGGCCATCTGCCCAGCTTGCTCAGCAAGCTGCTTCCCAAAGTCGAAGAGCGTATCGTCCATCCAATATCCTCCCTTATTGTGGTTGGTTGGAACGTGGTTGAGCGTATCGGCGGTTAACAGGCGTGTCAAAAAAATAGATGTAGGGAGCTAGTCCGTGTTGCCCCCTGCAATTGTCCTCAACATGGTGGCAGAACCAGCGAAACCAAATATTGGTTTAAGAATGGGATAGCGTTCGGTGCGTACCTCGACAAAGCCCTTGCGCTCATACAATGCACGTGCACGTGGATTGGTGTCAACCACGTCAAGACGGACCTTCTCATAATCGTGCATCCGGGCGTAGTCAAGTATCGCGTCCAACAAGCGCGAACCAATCCCTTGGCCACGCATCGATCCGTCGACAACAATCCCATCCATCAACAGCGTACCTGTTTCTAACGG
>JAADYZ010000204.1 GCA_010092775.1 Chloroflexota bacterium | reverse complement strand
GAAGCGCTGGCCCGCAACCAGAACATCCGGGGCTTTGGCCTCAAGACCATGCGCAAGCGAGCAGAAGAACTCGATGGCCAGTTGATCATCGAAAGTGAACCGGGCAATGGCACCAAAATTGCCGTATCAATAGCTGTGACTGACTATGACTCTCAAAATACTGATCGCGGATGATCATCCTGTCGTCCGGAGTGGGCTGCACGCTCTTCTGGCGACCGCTCCGGACTTTGAGGTGGTCGCCGAAGCGAAGAATGGGGAAGAGGCTGTTGCCCTGGCAGCGGCCCATTTCCCTGATGTTGTTCTGATGGATTTGCAGATGCCCGTGCTGGATGGCCTGGCGGCGCTGGAGCAAATCCTCTCCACACAGCCCGCCGCAAGAATCATCGTGCTCACCACTTACGACAGTGATGCCGATGTGATCCCTGCCATCAAGGCGGGAGCAGCCGGTTACTTGCTGAAAGACACCCCCCCAGAAGCCTTGTTCCGTGCGATCCGCAGCTCGGTTGAGGATGAGCTAACCCTTGATACCCGTGTCGCCGAGACGATCGCACGGCGCATGGCAGACAGCAGCAGGAAGTCGCTGAGCAAGCGCGAAATCGAGATCCTTGAATTGGCCTCACAAGGTGCGACAAACCGAAGCATCGCAGACAAATTGCACATCACTGAGGCAACCGTCAAGTCCCACTTTGTCCACATCTTCAACAAGCTCGATGTTTCAGACCGCACCGCTGCTGTCACCGTTGCCCTCAAACAGAAGATTATCCGCCTCAAGTGAGAGACCACCGAGGGTGGTCACGCTAAGCATAGTCTGGGGCTTCGCTGAACCGGGCATGGCTGGTTATAATGATCGGCTGCGGTCGTGCTCTGTGACCCGAAGACCTGAACTTAAGGATAGATGCGTTATGGAAACACCCCTTGCGACGGTGCCGCCGCCGCCCCTGACCTTTTTGCAAGCCCTCCGTTATTGTCGCGATCCGCGCCTGGTACGCTTTCATTTCCAGCATGTCCGCAAAGTCGAAGAGATGCTGACCCTCGTCACGGGGCAGCCCATTGACGCGGTGCGGGACGTGATGGCGGAAATCTGGCGCGACGATTCCTTTCTCGGGGAGCTGGTCGGGCGACATGTCTTCCTGACCGGGCGTGAACCACGTGGCGCGGACTTCATGTTTTTGACCGGTGTAGAGGGCTTCCCTGGTCGCATCATGAGCGAGAAAGCGGGCAGCCCCTTCTTTCATGGGCAGCTTCTCTACAGCCTGGTGCGCTTGATGGAACCGGACGTGGTGGTCGAAACCGGCGGGACACCCGGCAACTCATCAGCTTTTATGCTGCGGGCGATGGACATCAACCGCACCGGCCAACTCCACACGGTTGATCTGCCGCCGCAGGACAAACTCGAAGACTATGCAGGCGACGGCGCCTGGTATCACGATGCCATGCCAGAGGAAGGCGGTTCGGGTTGGGCTGTCCCCGATCACTTGCGTGAGCGGCATCATCAACACCTGGGCGATGCCAAAGAACTCCTACCGGGTGTACTGGAACAGGTTGGTCCGGTCGATGTCTTCATCCATGACAGCGATCACAGCGAAGCCCACATGACCTGGGAATTTGAGACCGGTTGGCCGCACATCAAGCCAGGTGGTGCGCTGCTCTCTGATGACATCCGCGCCAACGCCGCCTGGGATCGGTTCATCCAGCAACAGGGCCTGGCTGATTCCAAAGCTGGAGCCTTCGGCGCGGCGCGCAAGCCGGGGCCCTAGATCTCTGCACCGACGGGATGCTCGTTGTAGGGGCACGGCCTGCTATGCGCCCACCAAACCTCGCCCGATCTGCTACTTCACCCACCGTCTATGACCGACGCTGACGCCGCACAACGCACCGATCTCGCCCGGCGGGCCATTCAAGGCGCAGGCTTTCTGGCTATCGCCCAGTACGGCACGCTGGCGATCGGGATTGTGCGTGGGGCGCTGCTGCTGCGCCTGGTCGCGCCGGAGTTTCACGGGACGGTCTTTGCGGCGACCGCACTGGTGTCTTTCTTCAATCTGTTTCGCCTGGAGCTGCGCGAGATCGTCGTCACCACCCCGGCTGGCGACCAAGCCCGACTGACCACTCAATATCTGCTGGAAGTCGGATCATCGCTGCTGGGCTTTGGAGTGGCAGGTTTGACCTGGATGATCGCGCCGCAGTTCAGTGGTTTGTTAGATCGCTCGTCGCTGGTGTGGCCGGCCATCTGGATCTTGCTGGGGGTGCGGTTGGCATCCGCGCTTAGCTCGACGCCGCTCTACATTCTGCACCGCGACATTCGCCAGGGGATCATCACCAGCCTGACCTTGATCGCTGCGCTGCTCAGTTTGATCGTAGGGGTGGGATTGGCGCTGGCAGGTTACCCGCTGTTGGCTGTGTTAGCCGATGTGGCGATTCTACCGCTGGTGTTGGGCTTGGGTGCCTGGCTGGCGGCAGGCTGGCGACCTGGTATGCAGATCGATCAGGCGGCGGCCCGTGATATCCTGGGCTTCAGCTTTGCGCTCTGGACGACTGGCTTGCTGGGCAAGATCACCTTTGAGTTTGACGATCTGCTGGTTGGTGAGGTCAATGGGCCAGCGATCCTGGGATTCTATGGGCGGGCTTATGCCCTGGCCAAGCTGCCGATGGATGTCTTCACCGGCATGATCGGCTCGCTGGGTTTGGCCCTCTATGCACAATCGCTGGCCGGTGGGATGGCTCTGCTGGAACGCTCCTATGCCTTGACCACCTGGCTGCTCACACGTTTGATTGCTGTCTCCAGCATCGTGATG
>JAADYZ010000203.1 GCA_010092775.1 Chloroflexota bacterium | reverse complement strand
GTCATTCTCTTTACCATTGCAACCGGGTCCCTTCAGTCGATTCTGCTTCTCTCGCTCCGGTCAATCGGTGGGCCGACGCCCGGTCAGATTGTAGGGTTCACCTTTCTACAAGTCATTCTTTATTTGATTATCGGCGGGATTCTCTCACGTCTGGTGAGTGATCAGCGCAAACAGCGGACGGAGTTAGCCGAGATGAATATTCAACTGGCCCAACAAGCTACCATGCTCCAGCAATTGACGATTAGCCATGAACGAAACCGCATGGCCCGCGATCTCCACGATACCTTGGCCCATTCGCTGACGGCAGTCGCGGTCCAATTGGAGGCGGCGCGCGCCCTCTGGGATGAATCGCCGGAGGAAGCCCGCGCCATGCTGGACCAATCGCTAGCGACCACGCGTCAGGGCCTCAAGGAAACGCGTCGGGCAATCCAGGATTTGCGAGCCAGCCCACTGGAAGACTTGGGGTTGACTCTGGCCATCCGACAATTAGCGGAGACGACGGCCACTCGGGCGGGTCTTGATCTGACGTTGGACGTGGACGAGCAACAGATTGTTGGGCTAAGTCCCTATATTGAGCAGGGCTTCTATCGCATCGCAGATGAGATTCTTGCCAACGTGGAACGCCATGCGATGGCCCGCTCAATTGACGTGTCGTTCCATGAAGCAGAAGGTATGCTTGATCTGACGGTCAAAGACGACGGACGTGGCTTTGATCCGCAAATGACAATGCCGAGCGGGCACTTTGGCTTAAAGGGTATGCATGAGCGGGCGGCCATGATTGGTGGGAAGCTGGAGATCAGCAGTGATCAAGGTGAAGGAACCTCCGTGCGGTTGAGAGTGAGGCGCGCATGAGCATACGTGTCGTATTGGCGGATGATCAGATGATCGTGCTGGAGGGGCTGCGCGGTATTCTGAAGACCGCGCCGTCCATTGAGGTGGTCGGTGTAGCCCACAACGGTGCAGAAGTGCTGGAATTGATCCCTAAGGTTGAGCCTGATGTGGTCGTAATGGACTTGAAGATGCCAGTGATGAATGGCGTTCAAGCCACACATGCCATCCATGAGCAGTTCCCAGAGGTCAAGGTGTTGGTGCTGACGACTTATAACGCCGATGATTGGGTCTTCGAGGCCATCCGGGCAGGGGCATCGGGCTATCTGCTGAAGGATACGCCGCGAGAGGGATTGATCGAGGCGATTGAGGGCACAGCCGCCGGGAAAACCCATGTGGATAGTGATGTAGCGGGCAAGCTTTTTGATCGGATTGCCCAGACCAACCCACCAAGCGAGCTGCCACAGCTCGATACACTGAGCGAACGCGAGCTGGATGTGCTGCGTCACCTTAGCGCAGGGCTTAGCAACGCCGATATTGCGGATCAGCTTGCGCTGACTGAGGGCACCGTCCGCAATTACGTCAGCATCATCTTGGCGAAGCTCGATGTGCGCGACCGAACGCAAGCTGCTCTGTTGGCCCAACGCGCTGGATTGACCCCACACTAAGGAATCAGCGTGATCTAAACAGGCTTTATCGCGCATCTACAGACACTCTTCACAAGTGCTCGCTATCTTCTGATAGGCCGCCTGCTGCTCCGGTGAGCGACGGCTCTCAACTGTCTCATTGTGAGGAGAGAATGTTATGCGTATTCAAATCAGTCTGATCCTTATTGTCAGTGCGTTAGTCTTGGCGGCATGTGCTGTGCCATCCGCTGAACCTGCTGCTGAAGCCGTCGCGCCGCAGGAGGATACGGCCCCCGCTGAAGAACCACAAGCTGAAGAAGCAGAGCCTGTGGCAGAAGACGCTGAAGAAGCTGCCTCAAGTGCTGTTGTCTTCTCGATTGTGTCCGCTGACTCTGAAGCACGCTTTTACATTGATGAGGTCCTGCGCGGCGAGGATGTGACCGTCGTTGGAATAACCAATGAAGTCAGCGGCGAAATCACAGTCGATTTCGAGAACCCAAGCACATCAAGCCTTGGGCCCATTACAATCAACGCCGACACCTTGATGACCGACGCTGATGGCCGTAACCGTGCGCTGCGTCAGTTTATCCTTCAGACTGGCCAGTTCCCCGAAATCGTTTTTGCGCCGACAAGCTTCGATGGATTGCCCGAGGCGATTGAGTTTGGTACCGAGTACCCAATCAGCATTACAGGCGACTTGACCATCAAAGATGTGACACAAACGGTTACCTTTGAAGGGACGGTTACCCCGGTGAATGAGAGCCAGATTGAGGGTCTCGCCGCAACAACCATTCTCTACGCCGACTATGGGATCACGATTCCTTCGGTGCCCTTTGTGGCCTCTGTTGAGGATGATGTGATCCTCGAATTCGCCTTCGTCGCTGCCCCCTAGGCTAACAAAGAGCGGGTGCTCTGTTTGGAGCGCCCGCTTGGTTTAGTTCACTCAAACGTGATGGTGGCGGCGTATTGCCCGTAGACGTTCTGGTCAGGGGTAATTGATGTGACAAAGATCGTTTGGCCTGGGCGCAGCGGGATTACATCCCCATTGCCATCAAACAGGGCAATAAACTGTCCTAGGGTCCCTTCGTCATGCTCCCAAGTGATGTCGTAGACCTGGCCATCGCGCAGGAGATAGCCCCCGCCCTCGCCCATGAAGTCAATATCAATGGCAGGAACCCCGCTGTCAGCATCTTCCACCCACGAGGTGAAATTGTGCTCTGCATATAGAATGACAATGTTGTCGAAGCTAAGCTGCTCACCAGTCAAATAGTCGATCTCCGGCATTTCGACCGGATCGCGCTCCTTGCGATCCATGTAGTAAAAGAGCCATTCTCCACTTGTTTCGTCAAATTCGAAACGGAAGCGCCCGCCGAAGAAGCTCTCGTAGAGGACTGTCACCTCACTGGTCTCACTCCCGCCGGGCGGTGGGGTTTCATCAAAGGCGAGGCCGCGTAGAGGGGCCTCACGCTCGTAATTGCCGCGTTCTTGGGCGAACTCTAGTACCTTTTCTGGGAAGGCAAACAAGCGATGGTAGCGTGCTACACCCTCGCGCGGGACGTCTTCGAGCCTTACCAGGTGATCTCGATCGGGCAGTTCGCGGAATGCACGGTCCCAGTAGGGTGTCTCACTCTGGAAATAGAAGCTCATCCCAATGCTCGCCCCAGAATAGACGAAGAGGCCGTCATACATCGGGATCAACAGGTCTGTATCGATTGGGCGCACACTGCGCACAGATCCCACCATCTCGGGCAGGTCATCCAGGAAGACCGCAGAGAATCGTGTCTGCCCCCAGCCCTCCATCTGATAGAGCCATAGGTGCTCGGCAAAGGAATAGCCACTCAAGGGCCGAACCTCAACCGACTCGTTGCTCACTTTGACCACGACTGGGCGGCGTTCAGCGGCTTCAGGATTCTGAAAAGGCAAGCCCGTGAGGGGGTTGATTCCTTCAGAATACTCGTCTGGCCCAAGCAGCAAAAGCTCTTGCGTTGCTGTGGGCTCGACCGTCGCTTGAATGGTATCGGTCGGCTCGCTTGTTGGCGGGCTAGTCTCTGCGACAACGGGAGTGGCCGATTCGGCATCCGGTGGGGGTGGTGTCACGCCGACGGATGTGGCGCTCGGCTCAGCCGTCGATACACAGGCAACCAGCAGCAGGGCAGCGAGACTTGGCCAGATCGAAGGCAGGCGCATGGCGTCAACTTTCTATAGTCTTGGTCGATATGAAGCCTGCGAAAGGATACTTCAGGATCGTGCAGATGACAAGCGCTGTACCAGCATGCTTGGCCGGAGATCAGTCGGGGGGCGCTTGGGTGGTTGGCGGCGAAAACGCCCTGTAAAGGCACTCTCGTTTGCGACCTGTCCTCAGGCTCTTGCCATAATGCTCTGCCTACCCGTGCTTTGCTAGGGCCATTGGATGACCCATTGTGTGACCAGAATGACTAAGTTCATTACCATAGCGACTGTGGTGTTCAGCAAGGAATGGCCTGTTGAATTTGAACCTGGCCAGATGCCGGAGAACAGCACGATTCCGGAAATCGAAATGAGCGCGGCCGCCACTGCTATCGACCGCCATGCGTCTGGCGCGAGTACGAGCCCCATGAAATTCAATGCCGCCACCACAAAGCCAATTGTGGCGATGATCCAGAAGCCAAGGGCAAGCAGCGCCACGGTCCTGGGTGAGGTCCTTGGCAGCAGCCACGACCGAACAGTGACCCTAAGGTCAGATGGGCCACTCATGCTTTGGGCAACGAGAGAACGTATCGCAATGGTAAATGCGATGCTGTGGAGAATCAACGCGGCGGGTACGACGAAATTGGTGAATCTTTGTACTGACACAGGTTTCTCGCTTTGTGGAACTGAGAATAGCGCTCCCGGAGCTTCATAGTCGCCGCACAACCTGGGTGTACCGACGAACAAAGTGTGTGAGGCATCTACTATTGGTTACGAGACCTAAAGACAGAAGTTGCAAGCGGGAGCAAAAGAGGCCGAACTGAGCCTCATCTCGTCCCAGGCTCGCTGGCGTGTGAGAGTTTGGTACTACGCAGAGCGTTAACCTGCTGCTGGATGCTATCCAAAACGGGCTGAGTAAAACTGACGCCTGTCACCTTCTGAGCGCTCCCTAAGCCGCCGGGCGTGAAAATATTGATCTCGATGACTTTGTCGCCAGCAATGTCAAGACCGACCAGAAACATGCCGTCGGCTGCCAGAACAGGGCCGACCTGATCTGCTACCCACAAGTGCTCTGGGCTAATGCCCGCCGCGACGAGCTCGCCGCCGCTGTGTAGATTATTGCGGATATCATCGGCGGCACGCACCCGTTTGAAGGCAGCATACTGACCTTTGTGGCGCAGCGGCTTGCCGTTAATCAGAAATAGACGGATATCGCCTTCAGCGGCGGCAGGGATGTACTCCTGGGCGATGATGTATCCGTCGCGCGAAATCGATTCAACGATTTGATTGATGTTGCCCGTCTCGTTGGGGCGTACAACAAACACGCCGCTGCCGCCCGACCCCGCCAGGGGCTTAAGAATGGCCAAGCCGCCTTCAGCGCGCACAAAGTCTTTGATCTGACCTTTGTCTCGAGAGACCAGGGTGCGTGGCCGAATCTCAGTTGGGAAGCGCTCCAGATAGAGCTTGTTCATGGCCATCGAAAGGCCATGTGGATTGTTCGCCACGAAGACGCCTTGCTCGGCCAGCATCCGGCCAAACATGATCCCCATGCCGACTGCCCAGGGGCGCTTGATAGCATCATCGGCTGGGTTATTGCGCAGCAGCAGGGCGTCAAGGCTCGCTAATTCGATCCAGTGAAAGCCATCGCGCTCGGCACGCATATCATCCAGGTACAATTTCTGCGACCGATAGTGGCGATTGAGCTTGCCCCGCCAGGCTTTTGCTAGCAGGGTCCCATCTGGTTGGTAGGTGAGATCTGCCAGGCTGATCAACCAGGCTTGATCCCCCCGGTTGTGGGCAGTCATCGCCAGCCGGACAGTGGTAAAGACGGGCTTTTCTAGCGCGACATCGTTGACGAGGAATCCGATGTTCATTCAAGAAATCCCTCGGTTTCGGGTTGGTCCCACTTGCCCAGGCGAATGCGGATGTAGTTGTAGATCTCTGTTGCTATATCAACGTCACAATACTTTTCCAGACCCTCAAAGCCCGGTGCTGAGTTGGCCTCGCAGACCTTGAAGTGACTGCCCGCAAAGAGCAGGTCGATCCCAGCAATGTCCAGCCCGACGATACGGGCGGTTTCGGTTGCCAACCACTCGATCTCTGGAGTCATTGCGAAGGGTTTCGCGTGTCCACCCTGTGAGATGTTGGCCTTGAACCCCCCATTGATGGAAGCACGTTCCATACAAGTGATCGCGCGCCCACCAATTACGAAGACACGTAAATCGCGCCCATAGCTTTCCTTGACAAATTCCTGCAACAGAATGGTCGCGTTGCTGCGCATCGTGCCGATGAGTTCCATCAGATCACCAAAGCCCTGCTTCGACTCCGCCAGAAAGACGCCCACACCTTGTGTACCCGACAAGGTCTTGATCACAACAGGGAAGCCCAACTGCTGCTCAACAAACTCAACGTTGACAGGAAACTTGACCAACATGGTGCGCGGCACCGGGATGTTATTCAATGCCAGGAGCTGTTGTGTGTACATTTTGTCTTTGACAACCTCGACGCTTTGTGAGGAGTTAAAGACAAACAATCCGAGTCGCTCCAGATGGCGCATCACCGCGAGGGCGTAGTAGCTGGTGGCTGCACCCGTGCGCGGCAGCACAAAATCGGGCAGGGTCGGATATTCACCATCAATGAGCAGACTCTTGCGCCCTCCCTTGGTGACAACCAGGTCGAAGTCATTGGGATGCACCACACGCATCTCAATGTTGAGCTTGTTACCCGTCTCCATTAAACGGTCAACTTCATAATCCTCTGGTTTGAGACCATGTTCTTCATTTCTGCGATAGAGAATCCACCCCTTCAAGTCGTGCTGCTCCTGGGTTCGATAGAATGAGTAACGTGCTGCTATGGACTACATCATATCTAAGAACGTCGAAAGTGGGAATAGGTCTCGCCAAGATTGTGAATGCTGTTTTCAGATCATCCCAGTCGCGCTATTTCCTGCTCAGTCGTTTGGCGCTGATCATTTTCTGGTGCTGGGATGATGAATCCGCGTTCTTCTTGAACCTTAGCAACCATGACACTTTCCTCATGATTTGGGGGAATGTCGCCATTTTAGTGCAGCCAACCAGAAACGACACACTTAGGTTCTATTGAACTGTTGGCGTAGGAATTTGAGAGGTGGGGGGGGACGTCAGGTGGACCTGAGGAGACTCGAACTCCTGACCTCTACAGTGCGATTGTAGCGCTCTCCCAACTGAGCTACAGGCCCATTGTTTGATTATTCTAGCGGTTGGCTAGGGGCTTGTCAATACACGGTTGACGCTCCCATTTTCTATGTTATACTTTACGGTGCTCTCTGGCCCACTAGCTCAATTGGCAGAGCAGTTGACTCTTAATCAATTGGTTCTAGGTTCGAGTCCTAGGTGGGTCACCAACATGGCCGCAGCCATCCACTTCGGGTGGCTGTCCGATTCTTACTCTCTAACTTTTTGGCGTGGCAAGCCTATGACTAGAGCGATTGGACCAGCGAGTAGGAACCAGATCGCGCTGTCCAGTCCGAAGGCCTGAGCTGCCCACCCCAAGCCGAGTGGCAGCAGGGCACCAAAGATTCCAGCTAGATTGCCAACGATCAGGACGGCGCCGCTTTTTTCTCCCAACGCGTCGTAGACTTTGCCCTGCAAGATCGCGTACCAACCCGCGTTGAAAAGGCCCATCAACCCGAGCAGCAGCAGGATCAGCCACCAATTTGACGCGAGTAGGAACAGTGGCAGCAAGACCAACTCGACGGCGGCACTGACCCGCAAATAGGCCAGCCCATCGACGCGCTCAAGGATGGGAATCAGAAGAAAGTCCCCGATCAAGCCGACACCAGTCCAGACTGCAATAGCAAGTGCCGCCTGCGTTTGAGGCACAGCAACCACATCGACCATATAGAGGGCCAGCAGACCAAAGAAGACGTCCAACATCAGGTCACTGAATTGCAGCAAGATGAGCCAGCGCCAGATGTCCCATCGGCTATTGAGTTGCCAGATCTCGCGCAGGCTGGCTTTAATGTCAATTGTGTCATCATCTTCCTCCGTTGAGCGCATGGCTGGATTGGCTGCAAGGCGAGCGATGACGGCGGCCACTACAATCGAAAGCAGCCCGCTGACGATGAAGAACAAGCGCCAACCTGAGCCCAGTAGAAGCAGACCCGATAGCAACAGTGGCCCAATTACCACAGCGAGCGACCCGCTAAAGGTCCACATGGCCATGCGATTCTCGCGGCGAGTGGGGGCATCATCCATCAGAGAGGCTTGAGCCAGATTGACGAAGATGCCACTGGCCGGGGCCTGAAAGGTTGCGCCAATCATGAAAACGCCAAAGGTGGGCGATACGCCCTGGATGATCAGGCCCAATCCAAACAAGACTGCTCCCCAGACCATCAGCGAGCGGCGACGGCCACTGTCCGCGATCAATCCAATCAGCGGCTCGACCACGATTGCTACGAGAACCGGGATGGTGGTAATCAAACCGACTTCAACATAGGACAAGGCAAAGGCATCGCGAATCAACGGGCGGGCGGCTTCCAGCGCACTATAAGCGAACTCGTCCAGGAATTCGATCATGAGCATAACGAGCACAAAGAATGTCAGACGGCGCCAGGGGCGCGATTGAAACAGCGTCATGCGATTATCCTCTCTGGCATAAAATGGTAATGTGGTCGGGCTTGGAAGGGTAGGAACGCAAAACGAGCGCAGCGAGCATCGGTGCGCTTGGCGAGGAAATATACGGTTGCTAGGATTCTAAGTTAGCAGCTACCGCGGCAGTGGGGCATCGGGACACCTCTGGTTCTTAGAAGGCTTTTTCCACCCCAAGCATAGCAGGTTGATCTATGGCACGCTACTTGCTGCTAGAAGCTGAATAACGACTGGATCGGAAGGTCGGTATACTAGGCCGCGATGGGTCAATGGAGGTGCTATGAACAAGACCATTCTGGTGGTTGACGACAAGTCGAACATTCGACGGGTGATTGATGACTATCTCAGTGGGCAGGGCTTTCGCGTGGTGACAGCGGCTAATGGCCGGGATGCGCTGCTCACCGCTCGCCATGAGAAACCTGATCTTATCCTGCTGGACATTATGATGCCCGAGATGGACGGCTATGATTTCATCCGCGCCTACCGACGCGAGCAGGAGACACCGATCATCCTTCTGACGGCCAAGCTGGACGAGACAGACAAGGTGATCGGTCTGGAGTTGGGCGCGGATGATTACGTGACGAAGCCTTTCGGAATGCGTGAACTGGTGGCGCGCATCCGGGCGGTGCTGCGCCGGACGGGCCGGATGGAGTCATCATCCGATGTGTTGCGGATTGGCGCAATTGTGCTGGATCGCTCGGCTCATTTCGTCAAGGTGGATGAGGGTCTTGTTGACTTGACCCCCACCGAGTTCGATCTGTTGGACATCTTAATGACTACCCCTGGGCGTGCCTTCTCTCGCTTCGAACTGCTCGAAGCGCTGCAAGGCACAGCGCTAGAGGGGGCAGAACGCACCATCGATGTGCATGTTCGCAATCTGCGCAGCAAGATCGAAGATGATCCGTCCGCGCCGCGCTACATTCAGACGGTTTTCGGTGTTGGCTATCGTTTCACGCCGGACGAGAACTGACCATGTTTCGGACGCTGCAATTCCGCCTAACGATAGCTTTTGTCATCACCAGCGTGATTGGCGTGATTCTGGTCGCGCTGCTGGTGCGGGGCTTGACGGTGAGAGTCTTCAACATCATTTCGCTTGAGGAACGTCAGGCCGATTTCGCTGAGGAGGTGCTGCAGATCTATGAGCGAAACAGCAGACTTGAGGATGTAGCGGTCTTGTTT
>JAADYZ010000202.1 GCA_010092775.1 Chloroflexota bacterium | reverse complement strand
AGATGTGTATAAGAGACAGGCCCAAGCCTGTGACGCCATCATGGCCGTCCGCGTGATGGGCACCCCGCGCATGCTGCGTGAGATCGTCAACTTCGGCTCCTTGATCCAATCGCACGCTCTCAGCTTTTTCTATCTGGCGTCGCCCGACTTCTTGCTGGGCATGGAGTCCGATCCGCTCAAGCGCAACATCTTCGGCCTGTTGGAGTCGCATCCGCAGGTGGCCAAAGATGGCGTGCGCCTGCGCAAATTTGGCCAGGAAGTGATCGAGCGCTTGGCTGGTCGTCGTCTGCATCCGACCTGGATCGTGGCCGGTGGCGTCGCCTCGCCGCTCAGCGATGTGCTGCGCCAGCAGATTCTGGGCGAAATCCCGGAGATCAAGAAGTTGAACCGCCGCAACCTGGATTGGTTCAAGCGCACCCTGGATGACTTCCAGGATGAAATCCGCAGCTTTGCGAACTTCCCCAGCCATCACCTCGCTCTAGTTGCAGAAGACGGTGACTTTGAGTTGTATCGGGGCGTGCTGCGCATCGTGGATCAGAATGGCAACAAGGTGCAAGAGGATTTCCGCCGTGAGGTCTATCGCGACGTCATCGGTGAGGCAGTCGAACCCTGGACCTACATGAAGTTCCCCTACTACAAGCCGCTCGGCTACCCGGAGGGGATGTATCGTGTGGGGTCGGTTTCGCGCCTGATTGCTAGCGACCGCATGGGCACGAAGGAAGCCGAACAGGAGCTGACCGAGTTCCGTGAGCGGGACCTGACCAGCGGCTTCTACAATCACTATGCCCGGCTGATCGAATGCATGTATGCTGTTGAGCGCATCGAGGAGCTGCTGAACGATCCGAAAATCCTCGATAAGCGCGTCTTCGCCCGTGCCAGTGCCAATAACGAAGAGGGCATCGGCGTTACCGAGGCGCCACGTGGCACCCTGATCCATCACTACAAGATCGATGAGCAGGGCCGCATTGCCTGGGCCAACCTGGTCGTGGCGACCACACACAATAACCTCGCCATGAATCGTGGCGTGCTGCAAGTAGCTCGCCGCTACGTCGACAGCGCCAACCTGACCGAGGGGATGCTCAACCGGGTTGAGGCAGTAATCCGCACCTTTGACCCCTGCTTGAGCTGCTCCACCCACAATCAGGGCAGCCTGGCTCTTCACGTCGAACTGGTCGATGCTGATGGCAAGATTTTGGACGAAGCCAGGCGCTAGACGGGCAGGATGCTTACAGTCCTACTGGTAGCTAGGGGGTGGTCCATTCTTAGGGACCGCCCCCTTTGTCATCATTGGAGAATCCGATGTCCCCTACCGACCTCGCCAACAACTTCCTCATCACTCAGGTTCAGCTCTTGATCGTGTTGGTCACCGTCGTGTTGGCCTTCGTGCGCAACCGCGGCGTGAATCGGCTCCGCAACTTCGCGCGCAGCACTGCCTCATCTGGTCGTGGTCCGATCTATCCAGGGCCCCATGTGGCAGAGCTGAAGGCCCTGGGCTATCGCTTCACCGGCTCGTCCCGATCGCTGGTTCCGTCGCGGGATCGCAGCGTAGACAACTACATCCATCGCAGCAACCAACTGACCGTCGATCTTGACCGGCGTGGTCTGAGCCTGGATATGATCTTTGCCACCTACTTCAAAGATGGCAGCGCGCTGTATACGCTGCGTGGCACGCGTTACGAGCCCTACTCCGACACGCATACACCGCACTTCAGTGGCAAGCTGCTGCGTCGCGCCAGCATTGAGGAGGCCCATCAAGCCCACCTGGAGCGGCTCGAACGCATCGACAGCCCGGAGGAGATCATCCCGATTCGGGGTCAGGCGCAGTTGCTACGCGAGTCGGTGGCCTGGACGCGGCGTTACGGCGAGGAGGTCTTTGCCAGCCGTTTGACCCGCCAGGCCCGCAACGTTGGGATTGGCCTATTGGTTATTGCCGCCTTCTTGATCGGGCAAGGGTTGGTCAGGGGTTTAGGGGACAGCCTAGACGCTCAAGGGCAACAACTTGTGTTGACCCTGAGCATCATCTACGCGCTGGAGGTCTTCGGCCTCGCCGCGCTTGCTCTATGGGCCAGCGTGCGTTGGCGGCGGGTGCGCGATGCCAACCTGTCTTGAATCAAAAAGAGGCCGCTTGCTTGAAGCGGCCTCTTGACGTGTTTATCTCAATCTAGGGCAGAATCGGTAGGTCGTCCGGCGGCGGAATGATGAACTCGATGTAGAAGGTGCTCACCCAGCCTTGTGTGCCGTCGTCAGTCGTCTCGATGAAGGCCCAGGAGAAGTCACTATTGCGGCCAATCACCTCGACCACGTCACCCAAGAAGACCAAGCGGATCACTGAGAATTGGATGCCCGGGCCGGTGCGGACGTTCAAAGCACCCGTCGTGATGCGGGCTGAACCGGGTTCCAAGACCACCGTAGGCGTCGGCAAGATGGGGCCGCCTGGCGTATTGGTCGGGACCGGTGTGCCAGGTACGGGGCTCGCCGTCGGATCCACCGGAGTCGGTGGGATCGGCGTAGCCGTGAAGGTGGCTGTTGGCGTCGGGAAGATCGTCGCAGGGATCGCTGTCGGCGCGGACGGCGTTGGCAGTGGACCCGGGTCAACAATAGGCAGTGCGCCGAGTGGCAGGGTGGTATTGACGGTTGCGCTGCCGACCCAACCCACCTGGCCTTCCGTGCGAACGTACAGCCAGCCGCTGCCAGGGCTGCGGCCCAGAAGGTCGATGGCAGTGCCTAGTGGCAGCGTGCCGATAATGCCGAACTCAAAACCTGGGCCAGTCCGGAAGTTGGCCAAGCCGGTATTGATGAAACCAAAGGGCACGGTGGTGGCCGTCACCGGCAGCGGGTTGGTGAAATCCTGATAATCGAGATTGCCCGCACCGACCCAGCCGGTTGGGATGCCGTTGGCCTGAATCTGAACCCAGGTAGTGGTGTCATTCCGGGCGATCACGGTGACTTCTGCGCCCTGGAAGATCACGGCCAGTCGAGCCGACCCGATGCTGGGGCCGTTACGCACGTTGAGCGCCCCGGCGGTCACGGTCGCTGGCACAGTGTAAGTGTCCTGGGCGACGGCGGTCTGGCGGGTGGCAACAAAGGCAAAGACGCCCAGCAGAAGCGCGCTGATCAAAATGGCCGCTGCGCGGCGCACAGTTGGCGAGGGGGTGGATGGTCTCAAGGATGGCCTCCCTAGGTCCTGATTTGGATGGGGACAAAGATGCACATGCATCAAGGTGTCGAAACTTCTATCATCTTAAATCGATTCGCCAGATTCCACAAGGGGCGCTGATCGGCTCAGGCTGATTTGCGCTGATGCGCTTGCGTTCAGGTACAATGCTTCCCAAATTGGGAAGGAGTCGTTGACATGCCGGACGAGCAAGCCAACTACCTGATGTTACCACCGCGACCCGAACTGGCCGGGTTGATCGCGTGTTTTTGGGCGCTGTGCGCTCCCGCCTCAGCGGCAGGGGTGATCGAACGTCTACCAGCCTCCGGGCGAGTTGAGTTGATGCTCCATTATGCGGGTGAATCGGCGCAATACCCGGCTGATCTGCCTGGTGGCAGCCCTGTGTTCCAGACCCATCGCCAGGTCAACAGCCGCGTGATCGGTGTGCGGAGCCAGGGCTACTGCGTGGAGCACAGCGGCCCCACCGATTTCGTAGCAGTGCGCTTCAAGCCAGGGGGATTAGCGGCCTTCACGAACTTCGCCCTGGAGGAAATCACCGACCAGAGCTCTGGCCTGATTTTCGTGTTTGGCCGGGAAGGTGCCGAGCTTGAGGAGCAGATCTATGAAGCCGCTGATCCGATCCGGCAGCTCGAAATTCTGGAGGCTGCGCTGCTCGCCCGCTTCAATCCGCCTCAGCATCACCAGCGCATCCTACATGCGCGTGACCTGATCATGCAAGCAGAGGGCGACCTGGCTGTTCGCTGGTTGGCCGACGAGGTGGGGCTGAGTCAGCGGCAGTTCAACCGCCTTTTCAAACAGATAATTGGCATCGGCCCGAAGCGTTTCAGCCGCATCACTCGCTTCTATCGTGCCCTTCTATACGC
>JAADYZ010000201.1 GCA_010092775.1 Chloroflexota bacterium | reverse complement strand
GCTGAAAGGGGCTGCTGCCTCGATTGGCTTCAAACGAGTCGCGCACTTTGCGCATCTCATGGAAGACTTGTTTGAGCACTACCTCTCAAACGGATCGTCCCTCTCTGAAGGTGCCATCACCACACTGCGAGATGGCGCCTATCTGGTCGAGGACTTGCTACAACCGACCCTGTCGGATGAGGTGGAAGAACGCGCCAGAAGTGTTGATCGTGCCCTGCGCGGACTAATCGGGCCGATGCAGCCCGCTGAGATCATCGCGCCTGGAGAGGCCAGTGGACCAGTGTCGTCAGCCAGTGGCCCCGCGACCCAGGACCTGCTGCGCCTCCCGCAATCCGACATCGATCAGTTGATCAACCACGTCGGCGAGATCGTGATCAATCGTGCGTCCCTGGAGCGTCATGTTACTGGCCTGAGTGAAATGCTGAGCGAACTCGACCTGTCGACGCGGCGTCTGAAACGGGCTGTGCGCAGTATCGAAACGCGTTTAATGCCCAGTCAGCCCACAGGCAGTCAGCAAGCCGTAGCGCACCGGGCCCCGTATGCCGACTTCGATCCGCTCGAAATGGATCGTTATTCGGTCATTTACGAGGTCTCGCGTGAACTTGAAGAGCTGGCGGCAGACAATACGGATATCGCGAGCAAGCTGCACTATCTGACCGATGAAATCGACGCCTCACTGCTGCGTGAGCGCCGCCTGACAACGGACCTCCAGCGTGACTTGATCGCAACCCGGTTGGTGTCTTTTGCCGAATTGGAGACACGGCTCCGGCGCATTGTGCATCGCACGGCACAAGACCTGGATAAGTCTGCTACATTGGAAATCGATGGGCTGGACACGCAGATTGACAAAACGATCCGCGATGCCCTCTTGGAGCCGTTGACCCACCTCCTTCGCAACGCCGTTGATCACGGCTTAGAACCAGCAGCTAGGCGAGACGAGCTTGGCAAGAATCCGCAAGGCACCATCCACCTGACGTTCACGCGCGAGCGTGGCCGTGTCGTCATCCGGCTAACAGATGATGGGCGCGGGGTTGACCTGGCAGCCATCCAGCAAAAAGCAGAAGCGCTTGGCCTCATCAAGGATGGGAAGCTTAGTAGCCAGCAAGACTTACTCGGTCTGCTGTTTAAGGAGAGCTTCTCAACGGCGGAAGTGGTGACGGAGACATCGGGGCGCGGGCTGGGTCTGGCCATCGTGCAGCGAGCATTGAGCGAGCTTAAGGGAACCATCCGCGTTAGTTCTGAGACTGGCAAAGGAACCATGTTCACGCTCTCAGTACCGGTCACCTTAGCCATCACACGGGCGCTCTACGTACGCTGCGCGGGTCAATTGCTCGCCGTTCCGCTGGATCAGGTGCTGTCCGTCATTCGGATCACTGCAGCCGAACTTGAGCGCATTCACCGGGATAACACCTTCCGCTTTGAAGGTCGACTGCTGGGCGTGCAGGACCTACGCTCCTTTTTGGGATCAGGTCGCCTGGCCAACGAGCAGGCCTATGGCCTCGTTATCGATATAGACGCGCAAGCTGAGATGATCCTGGTAGATGGCCTTGCAGGCATCCATGACGTTGTGGTCAAGCCCCTGGGCAATCATCTCAAACGGGTCCATGGTGTAATCGGGGGGACCATCAGTGGCGAGGGGCGCGTCATTCTGATCCTTGACATCAATGAGATTCTCGGCGGTCAATCGATCGTCAGCGTAGATCAGCAAAGTCAGTCGAGCGCCTTAACGGCTGTCACCAGCCGACCGCAGCCCCTGCGCGTCTTGGTGGTCGATGACTCTGTTAGCGTCAGGCGTGTTATCGGGAGTGTGCTGGAACGCTATGGATGGAACATTGACTCGGCAAAAGATGGGATTGAAGCCCTGGAGCAGCTCAACCAAGCGCGGCCCGATGTGGTCCTGCTGGACATTGAGATGCCTCGTATGAACGGCTACGAGTTGCTCAGCCGTATCCGCGCCAATCCACAATTCCACGACTTACCAGTGGTCTTCCTTACCTCGCGCGCGGCCCGCAAACACCGTGATCGCGCCGACCAACTAAACGCTCAAGGCTATCTCGTGAAACCCTATAGTGAAGGCGAGTTGATAGACACCTTGCAGCAGGCGGTAAGCGGGCCATGAGTGAGAGAGAGCTGCGCTCCTATTTGCCGATTTCAGTGGGCGATCAGCGATTTGCCCTCCCGATGACTTATGTGAGTGACCTGGAGCGTGCAATACTGGGCTCAACGCAAGCGGAGCCCGTCTACCACATCGAAGGCCACCACCCGGTCGAACGTGCGATTGTCTTGACGCGTTGGTTCTGGAAGCATGAACGATGGCCTGAGCCTGCCTACGCAGTGATCGTCACGAATCATGGGGCGCTGGCCGCTCTCATCGTTGACGCGGTCCATCCTATTGTTCGCGCTCATGACCACGATCGCCTCCCCATGCCACGCCTGCTTAAGGATTTAGCTATTCCCGTTGATGCCCTGTTGAGACTATCCGACCTCATGCTTCCCGTACTGGATGTTCCGCGATTGTTGCAGCATCTTGAGCAAATGAGCACGCTAGCCGAACCAGATCAAGCACAGGCAATATCATGAGTCCATCGCGCCATCAGGTAACCTTGTTTCAGTTTTCCCCATTGGGTATGCCGAACAACACCTGCGCCATCACTATGGAGGAACTGGTTGGCGTCGGTGACCTCATGGTACAACGTCTTCCCTTCGCCCCAGCCCCAATCCTGGGCGTTGCGCTGTGGCAAGATCAGCCCGCCAGTGTAATCGATTTGTCTTGGGCCCTGCGTGGGCAAGCCACCGGGGTCGAAGCAGCCGCGCATTATGCAATTGTGCGCAGTGTTATCCGAGGGCACGCCGAGTTGCTTGCTTGGCAGATCGGCGGCGGAACGCAATTTCTACATCTTCCAAGCCAAGTCGCACGCAGCGATGATCCGGCAG
>JAADYZ010000200.1 GCA_010092775.1 Chloroflexota bacterium | reverse complement strand
GTCCTGCAAGACAGCGATGCCCACTGTCTGGAAAGGGTAGGCCAACATAGCCGGGCCATAGGGATTGATGGACACGGCCACAGCCGACACCAACCCGATGATTACCAGGCGACGGATCGTGACAAGCCCTGAACGAGGTGTTGCGTCATTCTCCTCAACGCTGTCGGGGAGGTTAGGATCACGCCAGGGCCAGACGATTTGATCGACTATCCAGCGCAGCCCCTCCCCCATAATCGCAAAAACCAACAAGATAAAGCCAATCGCGAAACCGCCGTGCAGATTGACCCACAGCAGCATGATCGCCGGAATCCACCACAGGTGGTCGCGTCCATTAAAGAGGTAATCCCAGATGAGGCTGAACACAACCGCACTCAGGAAGAAGGACATCATTTGTGGCCGGGGTGCCCAAAACACTGATGCCGTGAGTGCCCCAAGAATCAAGGCAAATGCCTTGACAATCACATCGCCTTCGAGAATGCGGTAAATGAAAGCAAGCCCACCCGTCGCCAGGATTGCCGTGTAAAGCGCCACACCCAGATGACCAAACCCGGCGTAAGCGCCATAGATGATTGTCTGGCTGAGCCAGGAATGGTTGATCCATGTTTCACCCAGGCGAGAATGTGAGAACAGGTCGGTGTTGAGCAGGCGTAGATTCTCCACTTGCCATTGACCGGCCCGCAAGTGCCAGAAGGTGTCCGGGTCAATGGGGGTGCGAACTGCGATCAGCAACACAGCCAAGAATGCCAGGATGATGACCAATCGTTCTGTGGTGAGCCAACGGAAGACCTTCATCCGATTGCTGCTGATCCTTTCTGCTTGGGGCGATCGCATTTCTCAGGGGTCAACTGTATCCGATTTGGGCGGATTAGAACAAGGTGGTTAGGCTCAGGAACATTAAGAGAGTGTTCCACCACAAGACGACAATGACAGCGGTCAGGATGACGCGCTCGCCCCATAGAAGGAGGGTGGGGATCTGACGCGGTTCGCTGCTGCCAGGTCTCTTGCGGCGACGCACTTTGTCTGGAGAGGTCCAAAGCCGGTACCAACGGATCGTCACTGGGATCACCACCAGCAGGAAGACGCTGATGAGGACTAGATCACGCGTCAGATCTTCAGACATATGCTAGGGTGAGGGCTTGCGGGCGTAGGCTGTGACCAGATCACCAAAGTTGACCGGCAGCGCCCAGCGATCAATGCGCAGCAGGCTAGCTAGCTTCTCAACCCAATCGGCCAGGCGGCTGCTATAGGGCCGAAGTCGCGTGATGAGGTACTTGATGCGCAGATAGCGTGCTTCGGGCTTGACACGCATCACCTCGAAGCCTGCCTCTTCGAGCATTCTGCGCAGGGTCTTACGAGTAAAGTAATAAATGTGCATCTCCATCAACCAGGGCCAGCGTCGCCCCATCAGCTTGGCGAACAGGCTGTCGAGGTCCATCGTGTGAACGGCTAACCAACCACCCGGTTGCAGCAGTTCAAACGCGCAGCGTAGATCAGCCATCGGATCGTACACATGTTCAATGACGTCCCACATGGTGATCACATCGAAAGACTCTGGGGGTAGGCCGCTGCTTCGCAGGGTCGCGGGGATCATGTTCAAGCCGCGCTGTTGGGCATATTCAACACCCCAACGGGAGGGTTCAACGCCCCAGGCATCCCAGTCGTGCCGGCCTGCGACCTCCACAAAGACGCCGATATAGGCGCCAACATCAAGCAGGCGGCGCCCTTGTGCAGGCCCGGTGTAGCGCTCCAGATGGCGCAGGTGGTGCTCGAAGGTAGCCTCACGAGCTTCACGTTCGCGTAGGTAGAGGGGGTCCTCAACATCTGTGTAGTTGGCTTCGATGTGCGATTGACTCGGGCGCGGATTGCTGTAAGCGAGGCCGCAGCACTGGCAGCGAACGATCCGGGCATGGACGCCATAGCCTGGGCTGGTACAACGAAAGGCCTCCCATGTGTCATCTTGGGAAGCGAGTCTAGTGTCTGGAAATAGTTCAATTGCATTGTTGCAGCCACACAGGTTACACCGTACCAACTCGTCGCCTGACCGCAGTTCAGAAGGCCGGCTCATGAAGGTCGTTCTTCTCCAATCAGCACCACTGCGCTGCGTCCGAGCACCCGGCGGGCGAATAGACGCATGACCGTGTAAAGGGCACGGGCGATCTCTCGCTGAGAAATCTTGGACTTCCCATGAATGCGATCCTCGAACACGATGGGGACTTCTCCGACGGTGAAGCCTGCGTTTTGCACCAACCACAGCATCTCGATGAGGAAGGAATAGCCATTGCTGAAGATGGAATCTAGTGGCAGGGACGACAACACCTCGCGCCGGTAGCAGCGGAACCCGGCGGTTGTATCGCGGGCGTTCAGGCCGAGCAGCGTATGAGTAAAGGCATTCGCGCCCCAGCTTAACAGCCGACGACGCAGGGGAAAATCGGGGGTTTCTCCACCGGGCACGTCCCGGGACCCTATCACCCGGAAAACCCCGACGCGACTCGCCTCGACCATCCCGGGGATATAGCGAGGATGATGAGAGAAGTCGGCATCCATTGTCATGATACGGTTGAAGTCATGCTGAAGGGCGAATTCAAAACCAGCTAGATAGGCTGTCCCCAAGCCGAGCTTGCCTTCTCGCTGGATCAAAAAGACCCGATCAGGATGGGCAGCGGACAGTTCGGCAGCAAGATCACCCGTACCGTCCGGCGAGTTGTCATCAACAATGATCACGGCCAGGTCGACTGGAAGGTCAAGAAGCATCGGAACCAACGTGGCGATGTTGTCCTTCTCGTTATACGTTGGAACGATGACGGCTGTTTCTAGCACCGTCGGCTAACCTTCCTGCTTAGGGGAGTGCATAGCGACTCGACGCCTCGATTGCACCACTGGCGCGGTCACGACCTGCTTGATTAGGGAGACGCTCATAAAGGGCGGCCAGGACCAAGCATGAGAGAAAATCATACCGAGTGGGCAAAAGGGTGTCAAGGATCGTTAGCTGCCTGCAGAGGCACCTCAAGAGGTGCTAGGACGAGTGGGTTATGGTGACCCAAAACCCTGGGTAGTATAATAGCTCCAGAGCGGTTCTGAAAGGTGCCCACCATTTTCGCCCCCCACCACCACAGAGGCTGTCTCTTATACACATCT
>JAADYZ010000199.1 GCA_010092775.1 Chloroflexota bacterium | reverse complement strand
CTCAAGTTTGATGCGATTGCCCTGGCTCGACCCGCCCAGAATGGGCAAGAAGAACATGGCGAGCCCCATCCCCACGACGATCAACACGGCGGAAGGGCGCAGCCCGGCTAGGGCGACGCCGATCCCGCTCAAGGCCCCACCACCCAGCACGCCCAGCACCCGATCCTTCGGGCCGCCCCAAGTGCTCATCAAAAGGGTGCCGCCCAAAGCGCCCAGACCGACCAGCGTGCCCAACACCCCAACCGTTTGTGTGCCGAACAAGTCCAAGGCCATGGGGATCAGGGCGGCAGTCGCGATCCCGTTGATGAGATTGAAACCAGCAAAATACAAAAGCAGGCCCAATAGACCGGGCCGCTGCACAATGTAGCGCCAGCCGAATTTCACTTCGTCCCACAGGCTGCTTTGCTCTTCGCTCGGCTTGTCATCCACTTGCTCGCCCTTGTGCGAAGGGATGCGGGCCAGTACTAAGGTCGTCACGGCGAACAAAAAGGTCAGTAGGTCAATAGCGATCACCCCGACGATGCCGATCCCGACGATCAGGAAGGCGGCCACAATCGGCGTCACAATTTGCGAGAGGGCTTCGCCCATCTGTACCATGCCGCTCGCCCGGCCAAGGTGTTCCTTGGGCACCATTAAGGTAGTGGCAGCGGAGTAGGCGGGCCATTGGAAGGTGTTGAAGAAGGAAGTCCAGGCGGTGACCAGATAGATATGCCAGATCTCCAAGGTGCCCGTGCTCAGCAGAATCAGCAGGCCGATGGTCCCCAGGCCCGCGCCGCTATCTGCGACCAGCATGGCGGTCCGCCGGTCCCAGCGATCGACCAGGGCACCAGCAAAGGGCGAGAAGAGCATCATCGGCAAGACAAAGGCCAAGGTATTCAGGGCGAACAGTGTGACCGAGCCGGTCGTCTCGTAGAGCCAAACGCCCAGCGCAAAGCCCGATAGGCCTGTCCCCAGTGTGGAGACCAATTGCCCAATCCAGACGAGATAGAACGTGCGCATCGGGCGGCGTGCGGTCGATGTGTTCATCGGGTTGCCATCCTTACAACAAAATAGATTGAGGGTCTCATGCGGCTGCATGTCTTCCTCAATCTATACGATATTGATATTATGAAGTTGCACTTAAATAAAGTCAATCTCATAATTGTCAATATTCACAACCCATCAGGAAACCATTGTTGGAGGGGAAGGCGTCCTGCTGCCATAACCTGACCTGTCTTGCAGCAAATCAAGTTAATCGGTTGAGTGGGTTATAGGCAAGTATAGCATAACGCGACTCGGGCGTAAACCCGCCCTCTCCCACTTAACTTGGATTTAACAGCGAAGCAAAACAGGCGACCCCGAAGGATCGCCTGTCCATTTGCTGCATTTTAGTCTAGTGATTATTGGCGTGTTAGGCTCACATCATCCAGGCCGAGGAAGCCGGCATCGACATCGAGCCAACCGAAGAGCACCTGCACCGTGTCGTAGGCTCCGGAAGCCGCTTGCAGCGTGCAAGTCTGGGTGCTGGTCCAGTCGAAGCTGCCACGTGGGCCGGTGTACAGACAGGTCTCCATATCGACCACGTCGTCGCCGTTCAAGAGGATGATCCGCGCCCCGATGAAGCCCGCCGATCCGACACCCAGGCCGCCCCAGTAGTAGGTCATCTGATAGCCGTCTCCGGCTGTGCCATCGGCGACCGCGATGTCCTGCGTGATGAACTCACGATCGCCGCTGCCGTCTTCCGCCCCGGCGAAGAGCATAGCAACGCTGCCGCCATGCACGCGGTCGGGGTTGGTGAAGTAGCCGCTCGGTGCCCCTTGCATGGTCAGGCTCCACGCTGAGACGGCTTCAAAGTCGCCGTTGCTCACGAGGCCCGTTGGCGGGTTAACACCACCGCCCTCGCCACCGCTTTCATAGGCGCCGAGGTCAATGGTCTCCCCTTGAATGCGCAGGTCGCCGTTCAGATCAGTGGCGTAATCGCCCTCACCTAACACGCCACTGTCTTCCGCACCATCCGGGTCTGCCGTGTTGTCACCCGCGTTGATCGCCGGGCTGTCTTCGCTGAGCTGGAAATCGCTGTTGCCTGCAAAGGGACGCGCAACCGTCGTACCATCCAGGTTGCCAGGGCCATCGGGTAGGTTGTTCTGAACCAGCGAGTGGGAGAAGTCCATCGTCACCAGCGGAGAGGCCTGCCCGAGGAGATTGCCCCAGACAATGCTGTTCTGCACAGTGATCCCGCCTTGGCTGAAGTTATAGATGCCCGCGCCATCGAGGCCCAGGTTCTCGGCAATGGTCACGTTCGTCAGGGTGATCTCGCTCGCTCCAACGTCGGATGCGGCCGGCGCTTCGGGCTGATCAAGATCGAGCTCATCCGGTGGTTCTGGCGATTCGAGGTCTCCGCCATTGGCAATCGCGCCACCCAGACCGACCGCGCTATTTCCGTTTAGCAGCACATTGGTCATATAGACCACGCCGATGTTGGCGACCCCGCCACCAAAGCCGGTGGTGGCCACGTTACCGCTGATGGTGGCATTCACAACCCTTAGATTGTCGAAGTTGGCGATGCCGCCACCAGTGGTCGCATTGTTGTCAGTGACCCGCGAACCACCGTCGATCAGCATGGTATCGAGCGTATTGGAGATGCCCCCGCCTACCGCTGCCAGGTTCTCGGTGATTTCACTGCCATTGGTGATTGTGATGGTGCCGACCAGATTGTTAATACCGCCACCGGCACCAACCGTCGCTTCGTTATCGGTGACGACGGTGTTGTTGACGGTCACCGTCCCAATGTTGTTGGCGATACCACCGCCAGCCCCCAGCAGGGTGGTGTTGCCGCTTACGATGCTGTCGTTCAAGGTCATGGTTCCGAGGTTGTTGGCCAGTCCAGCGCCAATGCCAGACTCAGTCACGTTGTCTAGCACCTGCGTATTGTTCAGGATGAGGGTCCCACCGGTGTTGGCAACACCCCCGCCGACAGCGAGTGGGGTCGTGTTGCCACTGATCACACTGTCGTTGATGGTCATCATGGCACTGTTCGTGAGGCCCGCCCCCGTCCCGGCGGCGGCCGTATTTCCACTGATCGTGACAGTGGTGAACGTGACGTCGGCCGCCAGATTGCTAAAGCCGCCGCCGCCAAGCGCTGCTCGATTGTTGCTGATGCTGCTGTCGCTCACGGTCAGCGAACCCGCCGCGCTGTGCAGGCCTCCACCAAAGCCAAAACTGACTTCGTTGTTGGTGATGGTGACATTGGTCAGCGTCAAGGCTTCGTATGAAACGAGGCCGCCGCCGTTGGGCGTGAGCAGTGTTGAATTCAAGCCGCCGCTGATGGTCAGGTTGGAGAGACTCACCGTAGCGACCGACTCGGTTCCATCGTTAATGTTGAACACGCGCGAGTTTCCACCCGCATCAATGGTGAGGCCTTCGACTGGACCCGTGATGGTCAAGTCTTTGTCGATCAGCAGTGACCCGCTGGTCAGGTTGATCGTCCCTGTGACGTCAAAGGTGATTTGGTCGCCGGGGTTGGCGTCAGCGATGCTTTGGCGTAGGCTGCCCGAGCCCGAGTCATCCAGGTTCGTGACCGTTAAAGTGGCCGCCTGAACCGGCGTGGGCACAATGAACAGCCCCAGGACAAACAGCATCAACAGAGCCGCCCCCCATCGAGGGCTTCTGTTTGCTAAAAGTGACACAGGATTCTCCTATCCCTTTGCAGAGTATAAGGCTCATGATCTGAGCTATTTGAGTGCAAGTAGACTCAGTGTCTATTATATGTAGTCGAGCGGGTCATTCCCATATGACCATCAGGCTATTACCAGACTATTTGTCGTTGACTGGTCAACAAAAACAGGCGACCCCAAGGGATCGCCTGTCGAGTACTGCGTTAACCATGAAGAGTCTAGGGCGTCAAGTCCACATTGTCGATGCCCAGAAAACCAGCGT
>JAADYZ010000198.1 GCA_010092775.1 Chloroflexota bacterium | reverse complement strand
TTTAGGGGAAGCAGAGCTCCTGCCCTGCATCAGGCCGAGTTGCTATCTGCCATGAGCTGCTGCAAGTGCTTGGTCAGCTTGGCAACGCCATCAGGGCGCATCGCACACATCCGAGTGTATCGCGCTAAGGTTGGAGGCAGATCGTGGCTAGCCTCTGGCGACAGAGCCACATAGGGCTCTGCTAGCCCATCTTGAAGCTTGACGACCGCCACGACTTCACCAATCATGGAGGTGAAGTTGGGGCGACGATAGGCGTACACTTCGACGCCCTTGGCTAGATCAAGCTGTTTCAGGAACAACTCTACAAACTCGCCATTGTCGGCGCGAGCACCGATGACATCGGCACGCGGGTAAGAATCGCCCTTCTCGATCATGAAATGCACCGCGTCGAAGCCATGATATTCACGCTTCTTATCGTCCAGCGTGAACTGCGGAATCACTGAATGAGGCTGATAGAGCATGTTGATGGCATAGTAAAAGACGATCTCGCCTTTGTAGATGCCATGTTCATCCTGGAATTCCTCATCCAGATCGCCGGTGACAGCCACTAGACCTGGGAATCCATCTAGCGTAAGAATGGTACCCGTGAGCAGTTCATAGGGTGGTGGGTGAATGTCGTACATGGAACACCTGTTTCAACTGTCGAAATAGGATAAAGCGATTAGTATGCGTTGTTCGACATCGTCCGGCGCATCATTAGGAATGGACTGCAACGCCGCTTGTGCCTCAACAAGGCTGAAGCCCATTGCCGTCAATGCCTCGACTACATCCAAATCACTGGAGGCTATGGGCGACAGCCCAGCCGGCAGAGACTCTGGGAGTAGCTTACCCTACAGTTCTAGGATAACCTTTTGAGCGGTTTTTTTGCCAACGCCAGGTACTCTGGCGATGACGTCAGGCTCATCGTTCTGCACAGCAGTGGCTAACATCTCGGGTGAGAGCGCATTGAGAAACGAAAGGGCCAGCCGCGGTCCAACACCCTGAACAGCCAACAACATCTCAAAGACGTGCCGATCCTCTTCGGTGCGGAAGCCATACAATGTGAGGGAGTCCTCGCGGACGGCCAAGTAGGTGTACAGATCAACCTGATCGCCGCTGCGCCCTAGCTGATTAATCAGGCTGGCAGGGACCTGCACTCGAAAGCCAACGCCACTGACCAGAACGACGATACCGTCGTCATAGATGCGGTGTAGCGTACCATGTAGTGAAGCAATCATTTCAGCTACCCTCTAGTGGCACCGCTGGAGTCCCGAAGATGCTCAGCCAACATATCGCCATAACTATAGCGCCATATAGCGTAGAAGGGTAGGCTATGTCAGGATCGAAATGTGTGATCTTGTCGAGTCGTATGGTAACATCCGCTTCGGAGTTTACCTGCACCTGAAGCGTCAAGAGGAGGGAATTATGGCTGTCGCTTCTCCTAGCATGAATATGCGGGCGCGTGAAGCGCAACACAATAACAACTGGCTTCACAGTCGTCACTGGGATTTGGCATTCATTTCATTGAGCGTTGTATTAGTCACTGTGCCCTATCTAAGCTATTTAGGGCTCAACCAGCTACAAGGCCTACTCAGCCCAATGGCGGCCACTTTCGGCACTACCGTCAGCGACTTGAGCCGCAACATTGTCAACGCGACCGTCGCCTTGCTGATCGGCGGACCGCATATGTACGCTACATTTTCGCGGACGGCACTCGACACCGAATATCGAGCTAAGCATCCGCGCATCCTGTGGACCTCATTGATTATTCCGGTCATTGTGATCAGCCTGGCCATATTGAGCCTAGAAATCTTGCTGACGGTCTTCTTCTTCTGGGCATCGGTCCACGTCCTTCATCAGATCGTCTACATCACTGAGCTATATAATCACCGTGCAACGCCTGAGAAGCAGAAGTTCTTCACCTTCTCTCGGATTTCCGACTACGCGGTGATCATGACGTCGCTCTACCCCATCGCCGCGTACAAGATGTCGATTGGGGCCTTCCAGATTGGCCGCAATGACCTCAACAGTGTGATCGAGTCGGTGCTGGGCTTCTTCGGACTGGGCCTTGGTCCTTGGATGTGGATGCTGGCTGGCGCGATGTTTGCCGTGGCGCTAACTGTCTGGATCGTCAAAACTGTGATCGAGTGGCGTGGGGGCCAACTTCACCCCGCCAAGACCTTGTTCATTGGATTGACCGTGGTGGCGTCCTTCTTCGTACCAGCATTGGGGAACCTAGATACCGCCTTCCAGGGCATGAACCTATGGCATTCTTTCCAATACCTGGCGCTGACCTGGATGCTGAACAATCTGCGGCGTGAGCGGGGCGAACTGGAAGGGTCTCCACTGGTGGACCGTATCTCGAGCGATGGATCTGCCCGCAAATACTATTTGTTCAACATGGGCCTGACGATCGCCGATGTTGGTCTGGCTGTCGTGTTCTTCTTCATCATGGTGGGTGTCTTTGGCGCCACCTTTGACTTCGCCTTTGACCGAGCCTACTACATGGCGGTCCTGAGTTTCTTGTGGATCCACTACTATCATGACCACTTCTTGTTCACTGAACCTGAGGTGATTCGAACGTCTGCCTAGCGTTTTGCTCGCTCGCAAGGACTAACCTTATCGATGACAGACAGGCGGTATCGCCTGTCTGTTTGCTTGTCGCCTCAATTCGCGCAAGCTAAAATGGCCCAAAAGGGCTGAACCATCATGCTCCATGAGAACTTACTCTACTTCAAACACGAGTCCACGGTGTTGGTCGGCAACCCACTCGCTGACCCCATTGAAAGGGTCTTGCCGGTCTACGTTCCGCCGGGTTATCAGGATGACGCCGAGCGACGGTATCCTGTGATCTGGGTGTTGGCCCCCTTCACCAGTTGGGGAGAACGCTATTTCAATCTCAAGGCATGGGATGAAAACCTGGTCCAGCGGGCGGATCGCCTGATCCGCGATGGCGACATGGCCCCGGTTATCCTGGCGTTTCCGGACGCTTTCACGCGGCTTGGGGGCAGCCAATACTTGAACTCAAGCGCAACCGGCCGCTATGAGGACTACGTGGTTGAGGAGTTAATTCCCTTCTTGGACGATTCTCTCAGAACGGTGCCGGAACGGCGCGGCGTGATTGGGTACAGCAGTGGTGGCTACGGGGCCCTGATGCTTAGCATGAAGCATACCGGTCTGTTCAAGGCGGTGGTCAGTCACAGTGGCGATATGGGCTTCGAGCACAGCTATCCAATCGACTTCCCCGCCGCCCAACGATATCTCGAAAAGGTGGGAGGCCTTGCCAAGTTTCTGGAGGTCTTTCCTGAGCCTCATCGTCGCAGTGGCGACTGGTTCAAGGCTCTGCACGTCGTCGCGATGAGTGCCTGCTACTCCCCCAATCCAGATGAGCCCTGCGGGATCGAGCTACCCTTCTATCGGTACACGGGTAAGCGCAAGACCAGTGTCTTGCGGCGGTGGAACGAACTCGACCCAATCAACGTTGTAAAGATACATGATGAGGCGCTCGCTGAATTGGACTTGTTGTACTTCGACTGTGGAAACCGGGACGAATACAATTTGTGGCTCGGTGCCCGACAGTTCCATCGACTGCTGCAACGCCGGAAGATCACACATACTTACGAGGAATTTGACGGCGGACACCACAACATCTATTGGCGCTACGAGCGATCGCTGCCGCTGATAGCTGCTGCCCTGTCCACCGAGTAGACCATGAGCCAACTGACCATTTCTCGATTGGCCCTGCTTGTCCTGAGCATCCTCCTGCTGATTGGCTGTGGGCCAAATGGCAGCTACATCGTCTTGGTGACGGCCACCCCACAAGGTGCGGCTGCGCCGCCTGACGGCTCGACCGGTGGGGGTGGCCCTGGTCAGGATGACGCGGGCGGTGTGTCTATGACGATCACACCCTACCAAACGCCCAATCCGACGACGGCCCCCACCCCAACCTTCATCCCCACGCCCAATCCGACGCGGGCCGCCATTGTGGACCCATTTGAGCAGCAGGTGCATGTGGTTCAGTTCGGGGACACGCTCGGCGTGATTGCTGAACGCTATGGCGTGCGGGTTGAAGCGATCGTTGAAGCGAACAACCTACCCAACGAAAATGTGCTGGTGGTCGGTCAATCTCTCATTATCCCTACGGCTATTCAGGCTGTCGGTCCGTCCTTCAAGACCATACCGGATAGCGAGTTGGTTTATGGTCCCAGCGTTGGTGACTTCAGCGTTGCGGCCTTTCTGGAGGGCCGAAACAGTTACCTGGCTCGCTACACTGAGAATATCAGTGGGCGCAACTGGAGCGGGCCGGAGTTGATCGAACGGGTGGCCGTTGAGCAAAGTGTTAATCCGCGCCTGCTGCTGGCCGCACTAGAATACCAGTCGCGCTGGATCAGCCGCAGTGAGGTTAGCGGCGATGACCTACTCTATCCGATGGGTTACTACGAGCGGCCAGATCGGGTTTTCAATCTGTATTTGCAGCTTGATTGGGCAGCCAAGCAGCTTCAGGCGGGATACTACGGATGGCGCATCCGGGGCTTAGCAGCCACAACCTTGATTGATGGCACGCGCGTCGGCTTTGCGCCGGGCCTCAACGCGGGGTCTGTTGGCGTACAGACGCTCCTGGCTCAGACGCGCCGACTGGATGAATGGCGCATCGCAGCAGGCCATGCAGGCTTGTTCGATGTCTATGTGCGTCTGTTCGGTGATCCCTTCCAATATGCTGTGGAGCCGCTGGTTCCGACCAACCTGACCCAGCCCCCGCTGGCGTTTCCCTGGGCGGATGAAGAGACCTGGTACTACACAGGCGGCCCGCATGGCGGTTGGGGGACGAGCAGTGCGTGGGCTGCACTTGACTTTGCGGCCAATGAGGAACCCAGCGGTTGCTTCACCTCGGATTACTATGCGCGGGCAGTTGCCGATGGTGTGATTGCACGCAGTGAGCACGGCCTGGTCATTCTCGACCTAGATGGCGATGGCGACGAGGGCACCGGCTGGACGATCTTCTATCTGCATGTGGAGTCTGAGGGGCGGGCCGTTGAAGTGGGCGACCGTGTGCAGGTCGGGGATCCGATCGCCTTCCCCAGTTGTGAGGGCGGCGTGAGCTTCTCCACCCATTTGCATATTGCACGTCGCTACAACGGCGAGTGGATCGCGGCGGATTGCACGAACTGCCTGCTTAACGACGGCATCGCATATCCAAACATGAACTTCGAAGGTTGGACTGTCTTCTCGTTTCCGCGTGAATATGATGGCTCCCTGATCAAAGGCGATGACTATCGTGAAGCCTGCGCCTGCCGAGCCGACTACAATGTCTTCGCGCCAGGGAATGGCAATTAGCCTCTAGTCTGGTTGAGGCGCCGCCATTCCTCTAGATCATCCCAGACGAGGGTGATTTCTCCATTATCAGCCATGAAACGTTGGTAGCTATCCGTCGGGAAGCGAATCAAATCGAATGGGGCGCTGCGGTGTGGCGCCTGATCGATAGCTGCCTGCACCAAATCGGCAAGATTATCGAGGCGCATATCCCACTTTGCGATCGAAAAGTGGGTATCCGGAAAGCGCCGAACCAGCGATACGATCTTCTTCTTGCCGACCTGCCCTGCCTCAGCCCAGAAGAGTGGTCGCCCGTCCTCATCAAGCTGGACCACATCCGGCTTGTATCGATCTCCGATGCGCGTCTCCACTTTGGAATGGGGATAATCAGGCAAGTAGAGGGCCCACAGTAGGGCTTTCATCAGGGTGTGTTCAGGTCGCTCCCGGCTCCCCCAGACCATCACATGGCGCTGCCCGTGAGCGGATACCATTTTCTTGCGCGGCAGCGAGAAGGACATTTCACTCGCGGGCGCGCAGCAGATCAATCGTCTCGACCGCGTGCCGCAAGTGGGGGATCACGATGCTGCCACCGACGATGAGGGCGACGTTGAGCGCATCATGGAGTTCAGCGTCAGTCCAGCCTGCTTCAACACATTGGATGAGATGGTAGTCAATACAGTCGTTGCAGCGCAAGACGGCTGAAGCTACCAGGCCGAGCAGTTCTTTGGTCTTGCCGTCCAGCGCGCCGTCATGATAGGCTGTCGTGTCCAGGTTGAAGAAGCGCTTGATGCCAAGATGATCAATTTGGCTAATTCGCTCGTTCATGCGCTGGCGGTATTCGGCGAATTCATCCATGCGGTCAGTCATGTCGATCTCCTCTGAACTAGGGTATGCGATAGGCCATCTCGGTCAGTTCGCGCGCATCCTGGATGGGGCGATCGGCCTCGACAAACAAGAAATGACCTTCGTCAGGCGGTCGAGCGTGAGAGTAGCTGGCCATCCGAAGGTGGCTGCGATTGAGCACCTTGTAACCGCCATCCACGTTGATGTGCCCTGTCACCAGGACATTCGCGGCCCAGTCGGAGGCGGAATAGGCGCGCAGAAATCGACGCACCAGGCCAGCGTATTGATTCGGCGGAGATACGACTTCTTCACAACGTGTGAAGAAGAAGTCCCACAATATCGACCATTCTGGATCCAAGTGACTGACTACCACACCTTGCAGCAAATCGAGATAACGCTCATCATCTGGTCCGGGCACCGCCAATTGGGCCTGTGCCTGAAGCTGATACTCGCGTTCGCTCCAGCCCAGGTACTGACTCACCAGCGTCATGATATCGTAGTTGGCGATCAGTTCGTTGGCAACCGCCTTCAGTTCATCATGTGAAAAGTTCAGCAGTTTTGCCGCCACATCTTCAGTCGCGGTGCCGGGATGAGGCCCGGCGTGCGTGAAGAGCAGGCCGCCAGCAGTGCGAGCCACGAAGGGCAGGCTATCGAAAAAGGCCAGCACATCAGTCCGATAGTCCCCGAGCGCATATTCAAAGCGCGGGGTATACAGCTCGCGCCCCTTAGCCAGCAAAATGTGATAGATGTGAGGCAGTTCGTGATTGCCCAACAGCATCACCACGTTGCTGTGGCCGAGTTCTTGCTGTAGCTGCATCACGTCGAGAACCATCGCCAGTGAGTAGTCCTCGTCTGGGTCGCCTCGGCCGTGTATGAGATCACCGAGAAGCAGAAAGACATCCGCTTCATCATGGTGATATAGCTCCAAGAAATAATCCCGATAGCGCTGATAAGGGTCCCACTCACCGTGCAAGTCCGTCACGACGAACAGGCGTCCAGCGCTGAAATCAACGGCTCGGTTGGTCAATGGTGGCTGCATTCCTCAGGTTGTCGTCACGCATGCAGCGGAGCATACAGCAAAAGAGGACGCGTTGGCAAGAACGCATCCTCTTCAGTTTGATCCGGAAGGAAGAGATCGCTAGTTGTAGCCCAGGACGTCTACCACGCTGCGCACGGCGTCAGCCGAATGATCGAGCATGGCCTTCTCTTCGTCATTGAGTTTCATCTCGATGACCTTCTCAATGCCGTTAGCACCTAACACGCAGGGCACGCCGATGAACAGGTTAGTGTAACCATATTCCCCTTGGAGATAGGCGGCGCTTGGAATGACCCGCTTCTGATCCTTCACGATGGCTTCAACCATGCTGACGCTGGCAGCAGCAGGGGCATAGTAACCGCTGTAGCCCAGCAGCTTCACGATCTCGCCGCCACCCTTACGGGTCCGCTCAATGATGCCATCCAGGGTTTCGCGGTCCATCAGTTCAAGCAATGGAATACCAGCCACTGAAGTATGATGGGGCAGCGGCACCATGGTATCGCCGTGGCCACCGAGCACCAATCCGTGAATGTCCTTCACAGAGACACCGAGTTCCATCGCGATGAAGGTTTTGTAGCGGGCTGTATCGAGTGCACCAGCTTGGCCAATGACGCGGTTCGGGGGAAATCCGCTCTCTTCCAAGGCGACATGGCACATCGCATCGAGCGGATTCGAGACGATGATCAGAATGGCGTCTGGTGAGTGCTCAACAAAGGACTTCACCACGCTGCTGACAATCTTCTGGTTGGTCTTGACGAGTTCGTCACGGCTGGGAAACTGACCGGTGTTGGGGTCCTTGCGGCGCGGCACACCAGCGGTGATGACACAAATGTCGGATCCGGCGGTGTCTGCATAGTCGTTGGTACCAGACAACGTTAAATCGAAACCCTCAACCGGGCCTGACTCGGCCAAGTCGAGTGCTTTGCCCTGTGGCATTCCCTCGACGATATCGATGAGTACCACATCGGCCAGATCACGTGCGGCGATCCAATGGGCGCAGGTCGCGCCAACGTTACCCGCACCTACGATAGTGACTTTCTTACGCATGCGTTCGCTAACCCTCCTAAGGTTGGTTATGAGATCTAGTGGGTGCACAAATCGGGAGCCAAGAATGCTACGTTGTGTAGCGGCCCCCTTGGAGTTGGTCTTGCAGGTCTTGCAGGTCGTCCCATTGGCCAGCGGCGGCGAGCTGTGCTTGCTCCGGCCAACTCTCAGCGTTGAAAGGTGCTCCGAAGCCTGCCGCCTTCACAAGCTTGGTCAGCTCATCGGACTGTCGTTCTGCCAACTGGGCAAAGGTCAACACACCGGCATCTTTCAGGATGGACGCTAGTTTAGGTCCAATCCCTTCGATACGCGTCAGATCATCGGCGGACTGCGCCACAACCTCATGCGCATGATCCGCACTATGACCGTGATCATCATGACCGGATACCGTGGGCTCACCACCCTCCGGCCAAGAGACCGTAACCGGCTCCGGAAACGCGGGAAGCGCAAGGGTGACGATCACGCCAATCAGCAGAGCCATGCTAGCGAGGCCCACGCTGGCCCATCCCAATATCGGCATGAGCGGGCTGACATAGAACAGCGCGGTGATGAGCGCGAGAATCGCAGCAGCCAAGGTCGGGAGTTCAAGCGCTGGATTGAGTTCTTCATTCCCCGCTTCGCGCCGGTTGTAGGCGATCCACAGGGTCAGGCCAACGAGTATCCAGGTGGTGCCAAAGAAGCGCAGAGCAACAACAAAAGCTTGGCTGCCCCAGAAGTCGCCAGCTAGAGCGCCATAGCCGAGCGCTGCGGCCAGTGCAGTGAACCCGATCAAAAAGGTAACAGCAAACAGGTTTGACCAGGCTTTCAATGGAGACCTCCTAATGAGAATGAGCAGGTGGGATCATAGGCCCAATGTGTGGCACCGTGGATTTTAGCACAGCCCGGAGTCACAGCCAACCGAGTGTAACGGAAGTCGATGCACACTTTATTCGTCGGTGCTAAGCTCAGACTCAACCTCCAGCGGGTCAGGGATCGGGATATCAAATTGAGTCAGGCGCTCCTCGGCCAGGGAGACCAGTTCGTCCACGTTGACATTCCAAATGTCGATGCGACCCAGGTCGTTGGGGTTAATCACTTGGTCTGAACTGGCGCCAAATAGGGCACCCTGGTTGCCACGGAAATTGGTTAGCGAGAAGATCTCATTGCCGCCGTCCGCCTCCCAGATGCGGGTGGTCGAGTCTTCGCCGCTGGTGATAATGGAATCCCCTTCTGGACTCCACTCGGCGAAGATCACCGAGCCAATGTGGCCCATCAGTTCGAACAACAGGTCACCGGTGGTGGCGTCCCAGACCAGCGCGAGGGAATTCGTTCCGGTGGTCATGATTTGGCTTTCGTCGCGGTTCCACGTGGCATGCAACACACGGCCACCATGATCCAATGGGCCAATCAGTACCTCGCC
>JAADYZ010000024.1 GCA_010092775.1 Chloroflexota bacterium | reverse complement strand
ATCGATTGATAGGCCTGATCAAACGCGCAAGTCACCTGCTCGTCACCCAGCAGCAAGACGGTAACCGCCGGAATAGGCTGATCCACGTCGAATCCGACGGCGGCTGCCTCGAAATCCTGGCGTCCACCGCGCGCATCAGCGATGATGATGCCAAAGGCATGACTCCCCGGATCATCACGACTGTAATCGGGCAGGCTGTGGGCGGTCGGCGAGCCACCCGGATTGAAATCCAATTCGATGTAGACCAACAGAGAGGTAGTCAGCAGCAGCCGCCGCTTGTCGAGATAGGCCTGCGCATAGGGGCCGCCTGGTTTGCTGGCCAGTGCAAGCAGTTCAATCCAGACCAAAGGACGGTCGCGCCGGGGATGCCGTAGAGACAGGGCGCTAAACGCGGTCCCCTCCTCCTCGGTGAAGATCGCGCGAGGGATGGGCTGCTGCGTTCCCATGACGCTCACATTGCTCAGGCTGCTGCCAGGCGTCAGGTCCTTCAGCGGATCGGGGATGACCAGAGTGCCACTCAAATCATCATCGATCTGTAAGGAACGTTCGATCCGCACGTCATAGCCCAGCGGGGCCACGTCAGTGGCGAGGATGTCGCGCAGTTCGGCAAGATAGCCGGTCGCGAAGTCTTGCCAGTCGCTGCGATAGGGCCAGGTTTGCAGCAGAGCCTGCAAATGGGCGTTGATTCCACGATATTGGTTGCGTCGGGAGATTATCATGAGGTGTCCCTCCAGATGACTCTGCTTCGAGTATAACAAACAAGCCGCCCAAAGAGCGTAGCAGAAGGCTAACAGCCTGCTGGAATCGCTGCTGCCGTCCTTGTATGGTTAAGGTGCATCCTTGTCGAATTGGAGAGAATCATGGCCTCACCCGCTGAATTTCGTTGTGCGAACTGCCGCGCACCGATCCCATCGGAAGCAATCAACTGGACGACGGGACTGATAACCTGCCCCTATTGCGGAAGCATCTTCGCGCTGCCGGTTGATCTGCGCAAGGCGTTACCGGCACCCTATGCGAGCTTGGTTGAAAATCGCAAGGTGGAGCCCTGTAAATGGCACATCGGCATTGAACTGGGGCACTTCGCAGCAAATCAGACGATCAGCGTGAATTCGCAGTATACCGAGCTGCGCTGTGAGTCGGGCGAATTGGTGCACAGTGGATGGTCTGCCGAGTGGGGGCAGAGCGATGAAAACGGAGCGTTTCGCTTTGGCGTGGTCCACGTTGGCACCGGCTACTACCACTACACTTTCAGCGACGAAACCGGCAATCAAGCCGAGTTCCACCTGCGCACCACAGACGATTGATGGCCGGAGCTGCTATAATCAGAGAAACGGAGTGGGATGATTAGGACTTTATCTGTGGCACAAAGCAAGCATGCAACCATGATTTTCGACGGCGACTGCGGAATCTGCACCGCCAGCGCCGATCTGGTCAAGAACCACAACAAGCGCGACCTGCTGACCGTCGAGCCTTATCAACTGGCCGACCTGCAAGCCCTGTCGCCCGGCCTGACGCCGGAGCTGACCCATCAATCTGTCTATGTCGTCTACGAAGATGGCAGCCGCGTGAAGGAATCAAAAGCCATCGCCGAGACGCTCAAACGCATGAGCGGCTTGTGGCCGCTTGCCGGTTGGCTTCTGGCTTTCCCACCGATCACATTGGCCGCTGTCCCGGTTTACCGTTGGGTGGCCCGCAACCGCACGCAGATTTCGCTGCGGCTCGGTTTGACAGAATGCGCCGTACCCTCATCGCAGTCCAGTTAAGCTTCGTCCAATTTCTCCAGCGGTGCACAACCCGCTCCTGCCGTGGCACGGCCGCACGCGTTGGACCGGCGACCGCCGCGCAGGGTGCCCGACTTTCCCATGGATTAGCGACCGTGCTATAGATCATCTACGGTGAGGTCAACCCAGCGACGCCCCATGGTGACTCTGCTATGTAGATTCCTCCCAACGGTAGATGTCATAGTCTGTGATATGCAAGAAACCAAACTTTCGGTAGAGTCCATAGCCCTTTGAACTGGCTGTTAACACAATCATATCTGATCCGCTGTGGTCTGCTGCGTCAAGCAGTAAGCGCCGCAGGATTGCCACGCCCATGCCTTGCCGCTGCCATTCTGGCAAAGTCGCCATGATGTAAATCCCAGGAATCCCTGCCCCCATGATCCAGGCGCCCATGCCACCGGGCGGCTCGCCCTCCTTGGCCGCCAGATAAAGTCGGGCTGGGCTGTCCTCACTGAGCCAACTCTCTGGCATGTTTTCGAAGTAGTGCAGGGCAACGCCGTCGGGAAAGCCGAAGGCCGTCCGGCGGATGGTGCAGGCCGCGTGCAGATCAGCCAGGCTGGCGGCGCGCCACACCTGTAGGCCATCCCGCTGCGCGGGCAGCGCTGCGGGCAGCGGCGCTGCCATCGCTGGGAGCAGGCTGCTGCGTCGGGTCAGACCGGCGGCAAGCAGACGTTCGCCCAGGCGGCTGGGTGCCCGCGGACTAACCCACCAGGCCCAGGGGACGTCCCGCTCGGCAAAGAACGTCTGCACGTGGCTAATCTTAGCATCAAGCTGGTCATTGCTGGCGTCGTGAGGGAACAATCCGCCGACTGCCAAATTGAGCCGGGCGACCGACTCGCCAGTCGAGCTGAGCCACACGCCGTCTCGCTGTTTTTGGGTACTCTCTGGCGAACGACTTGACAGCCAGTGCTGCACTGCGAGTGTGTGCTCATCAATCAGTCGCTCGACTTCCGCGGGTGATCGCTTGAAAGTCGTCTCGATCAGGTCATCAGCGTCATGTAGGATCATTTGGGCCACCTTGTGGGGTGCAGCACAGCCATAGCGCACAATCGGAAGACCATTTCTATAAGACTAATTGGCTTGTATCTGAAGCGCAAAAAGCCTCCGCCATCGCTTTTTGGTCCTCCAAACGCCGCAAGACCACTCATGCGGAGCTCATGCTTCAGCCTCCACATATTGATCCGCGAAGTACTCCAGCAGATAGCGGTGAATGAAAATGTAGCTCCCGCCGACACGCTTCAGCAGCGCCAAGCGAGCAGCATGGTTCAAGAATCCTACGTAGTTCCAAGGAATTAGCGACTGCCAAAACAGTAGCATCCGTAGCACACTGTGCTGGATGACCGAGGCAAAGCCGACTACGAAGCTGATTAGGCCAAAGAAGAAGATGGCAATGTTCAAACCCCTAAGCACCCCTTGCCCGCTCCAGCCGTTCAAGATGGCATCAACAAGCACGAACACCAAGAATGCAGCAAATGCCTCACCCAGCCCCACTCTCAGGCCATTCTGCAGCGAGTCACGTACACCTTGGTTGGGGCGTAGGCTTTCGCTTACCCGGTCGCTGGATAGGCCAGTGGTGAAAGCAACGCCGAGCAAAGCAATGCCAAAGCCGGCAATTAGGGCGATCGGCAGTCGATCCGGAAACTCATATGGCAGCACCGAGCTCATGACAAAGACCAAAACGGCAAGCCCTCCCAATGCGGCTGTGAACCACCGCACCCGGTTGATAGAAAAACGCAGTCGTTCTACCGTCCAAATGTGGACAGGGCTATAGTTCAGGCGGCGTAAGAGAAATGCCAATACAGCATGAAGCGAGCCGTACAGAATGGCACCGAACAAGGGATTAAGGAGTTCGTCGATGCCTCCCATGAGCACAGGGAAGAAGGCCGAGAGTCCGCAGATGACGCTCACCCACCAACGATCATAGTTATCCCCCGTTGCGGTCAAGCCCCATCCCATCGTGCCTCCCGCTAGGCCACTTGCGAGTAGCACGAGGGCGGCCTCCGGTGAGAACAACATCCCATCTGGGCTTGCGATCACCACCGTGGTCAGAACCCATAAGAGGGTACCCAGCAGAATTCCTGCGGCACCGTAAGCCCTGGCAAACAAGGGTGGCCCGTCTGTGCCCAACCAGGAGGGTTGAAGGTCTTCAACTCGAAAGATACTCTGCCCGTGGCTGCGCATATTCTTTGCCAGCCAGCCGAGGGTCTCGCGGATCACATCCGGCGCATAGGGCGAATCCTCAGTGTGCCGTTGGATCATGCGCTGCACATAGGTCTCAAAGAGGTGCCCACGCTGCACCTCGGTTTCCGCATAATCAGGTACGTCCTCGCTGGTGCTGCCCCGGTAGGCCATGATCATTACACTGAGCATCAACGGGGAATGGGCCAGCTCATGCAATTGTTGGTCCTGCTGGATCACCTTGGCTTCATGTGCCGCGGCGAGGGCTTCGGCGACCTGGCCTATGATCCGCTGTACCTGTACCAGGGGCAGCCCCCCTTGCCGGTCGAGGACCTCGCGCAGGCTGCCACCCCGTACGTAGCGCATCACAAGATAGGCCCCCCTGCATCCTGCCAGAAGTCATAGAGTGGCACGATGTGCGGATGCTCCAGTGCCGCAATGGTCTGGGCTTCCTGGACAAAGCGCATGGCAAACTCCGGACGTACTGAATGGACGGGTAAGATAACCTTCAGTGCCACATCTCGCTCCACGCTCGTTTGGTGGGCGCGATAGACGGCTCCAAAGCCACCCGAGCCGATCTGCTCCAGGATGACGTAGTCGCGCAGGGTGCTACTGGGGACAAGGGTCAAAGTGTGATCTCCTAAGCGACTCGTAAATCCTCATGGCCTGATGCTTCTGTTGCCTTAGATAGAAGCCTGCAAGGCTGTCGGCACCATGTGGGCGCACGCGCCGCCACCTCATCCTGGATGTCCGGTATGGGCTAGTTCGCCACCCCTACAGTTTAGCATTTAGCTCTCACAACTTCAGGCTTAACAAGATTGTCCGACGATCCAGACTCTTCTCATCTGATCGCCCTTTCGCATGAAAGCGATCTACCCGCTGGGCAACATAGCTTGTATAATGTGACTATGGGTGCGAATAGACTTGGTTATCTGATATTACTCGTCTTGATAGGGCTCACTTTCGCCCAGGCGTTTCCAGTCCTGGCGCAGGACAATGCGCCGATGACGCTGGTGGCAGCCTCGCCTGAACCCGACGCCGTTTTGGCGGGTTCACCTGCTGAGGTCCGCCTGACCTTCAATCAGCCGCTTCAATTCGAAGGAAGTGCTATTCGCGTTGAGAACGCCGACGGTCAACGAGTGAGCGCCCGTGACCTCTCGATCGAAGGCGAAGACGACGAGGTGCTGCGTGTTAGCATCAACGAAGGGCTGCGCGAGGGCGTCTACACCATTATCTACGCGGCCAATCGCGCGCAGCGCTCTGGCCCCATCGTCGATGAAACGCCCGACATCGTCGGCACCTACAGCTTTCGCATCCAGTTCCCGCCGCCCCAGTTGGCCATACTCAGCCCGGCAGATGGCGAATCCTTCCCGCCTGGGCCCGTCCCGATCGAACTGACCACTGAATTCTTCGAAATATCGGAAGGGCAGAACGAGGTCCAGGTGATCATCAATGGTGAACCCTGGACGCGCTTCCGCGCTTATGAGCGCAGCATTGTTTTTGATCAGCCTGGTGTGTATACCTTGGATGTGCGCCTGGCTCGGTCTGAGGATGACCCCCTGCCTGAGACGACCACCCGGGTACATATCGCTGTAGAAGCACCTGCTGCCGAAGCTGTGGCCGATCCATCGTCGGTAATCACCGTGAATACAACGCAGCGCATCTTGCTGGCGATCTTGGCGGTGGCGCTGCTTGGCCTCGGATATTGGCTGGGCCTGCGCCCCGATCCCGCTCCAGGAGCCTAAACATGCCTGAACTGCATATTCGCCGCTACCTGCCCAGCGATCAAGAGGCCGTCTGGCGTTTACATGTATTGGCCTCGCAGGAGCAAGGGGTCTACAGTGGCTCCGGCTATTGGGATCAAGATATTCGCGAGATTGAGCAAAGCTACCTCAGTCTAAACGGAGACTTCTTGACCGGCTGGCTGGGTGATCGACTGGTGACGATGGGGGGCTTGCTACCTTGGCCAGGCCACCGTGCGGAAGTCAAGCGTTTGCAGGTCCATCCGGAGTTCTGGCCGCAGGGTTATGGCAAGATAATGCTTGCTGCCCTGGAGCAGCGCGCTGGTGAGTTGGGTTATCACACAATCCACATTGAGGCATCGAGCATTCAGTTGCGGATTCGCCATCTACTGGAGCGCTGTGGGTTTGCCAATGTCGGCCAGATCGAACGCAGCGATGCCATCTTACTCATCTACGAGAAGTTGCTCAACTCAGACTAGGGTCCTTGATACGCTCGACAGAGCCAGTCCTCGATAGTCTCTACCTAGAGGTCGGTCGCTAGGAACGCCATAGAAAACAAGCCCCGGCCCCTGTACAATCCAAACTGGGAGACTTGAGGCCAAATAGGTGGCAAGATGGCAGAAGTGACAACAATCAACAAGCGCTACCGCCTGCTGGAGCCGATCGGAGAGGGCGGCATGGGCACCGTCTTCAAGGCCCATGATCGTCTGACTGGGCAAGATGTTGCGCTCAAGCAGGTGAAGCTGGCTCCGCAGCACTTAGCCTTCGGCGCCAAACCTGGGACGGGTGACACTGATAGACTCCGCGCCTCCCTGGCCCGTGAGTTTCAGATCCTGGCGGGGCTGCGTCATCCCTACATTGTGAGCGTGCTCGACTACGGCTTTGACGCGCAGCGGGTACCCTACTTCACGATGACCCTGATAGACAAGGCCCAAGCTATCACCGACTATGCAGCGGACCTGCCGGAAGAGAAGCAGGTCCGGCTGCTGATTCACACGCTGGAAGCGCTGGCCTATCTGCATCGGCGTGGCGTCATCCATCGCGATATCAAGCCCTCCAACATCCTGGTTGCGACTGATGGCAGCGTTCAGGTGATGGACTTTGGCATCTCCAGGTCGGAGTGGAGCGATTCAAATAGCACGGATGAAGGCTCGATCGTAGGTACCTTTGCCTACATGGCCCCCGAACTCTATCAGGGTGACAAACCGAGTGTCGCCTCCGATCTCTACGCATTGGGGGTGATTGCCTATCAATTGTT
>JAADYZ010000197.1 GCA_010092775.1 Chloroflexota bacterium | reverse complement strand
GCACTGGCTAGCACAGAGACTGGCTCACTGTGGCCGCTGCGCGGAATGGGCGGTGTGGTGCTGGCGATGGCTCTGGTACTGCCCATTTCAATGGCCTATCGTGGATTCCACCTCACGCGAGACATGCTGCGCACGGTGCAGTATGCTTTGCTCTCAAGCGCTGGTCTTAGCGAAACGATCGTCGCGCTTGCCCTAGTCTGGGGGACCTTGTTGAGCCAACGGCTGTGGATCGCGGTCTTGCTCGGACTGGCCCCTGTGTGGCATGCATTGATGACACGACTTGATGCAGGCTGGCGAGTTGAGGCAAGCTTGATAATGCTCCTTTTGGCAACGCTTGGCTGCACCTTAATGGCGGCGTTCGGTGTGATGCGCGCACGTTCTGCCACGATCCGTGATGGCTAAGTATTGTGATGAAGTTGTTTATCGTTGACTCGTCTTCTGACCACAGAATATGCTAGATTTGTATCTATACAGCAAGATGTCGGATAATCCAGGCGTTTCTGGTATGTAATCGGACTAAGAATACACCATGAGCGAACTCAAAGATACTCCATTAAAAGAAGAAGAGGTGCTTCTGCACCTGGTCGGCGTGATTGAAGCAGTGCGGACCCGTCAGCGCGATCTGTACCACGATCGACCACATCCGGATGGCAAGCGATTCACACAGGGGGAACTGACCGATCTGGTTTGCCCAACCTATAAAAACTATCTTCTAGGACGCTCTAAACGGCTGCCCAGTCGTGAGATGGTGATTGACATCGCTCAGTACCTTGAGTGCAGTTTAGAAGAGACCAATCATCTGCTCCAAGCCGCCCAATATCTACCCCTCTCCCCACGCGAGAAAAGTCGACGGCAAGTAACGATTATGGTCACGCGGCTCAACTGGTTGAATACAGAAGCCCGTGATTACGAAGATTTCATCTCTTTCAGCACTGAGCTGTGGCAAGACTTTGGTGAGAAGATCAAGACGGCCGGTGGCAAAATCGAGACGCAGCTTGGCGATACGGTCATTGCATCCTGGGGGACGGACATTGCCCAGGATGATGACGCCGAGCGCGCTGTGAGGGTGGGCTTAGAGATCAGCCAAAGTTCCGAGGAACTCGGTGCACAGGTCGGTTTGGCTTTGGACGTCCGCATCGGGATAGACACCGGCTTTGTGTTGATGGGGGTCACAGATGCTGCGGGCAATCCGACCATTCGGGGTGAGCCGGTGCAAAATGCCACCATGTTGGCGCAGTCCATGCCTGTGAACGCCATCACAATTACTGAACAGACCTTCAAATTAGTGCGCGGTGTGTTCGATGTTGCTGCTTATGAGCCCGAACGTCCGAACTTGCATGCCCCTGCCCGTAACTATTACCTCGTCGAACGCGCCAAGACCTTCACCTTTCATGATTGGCCCAGCAGCATCGAAGGTGTGCATACGACAATGGTCGGGCGTGACGCTGAATTGAATCGGCTGAAAGAGGCCATGCAAACCGTCCTAAACGAGAAGCAGCCCAAGCTTGTCACCTTGATGGCACCTGCTGGCCATGGGAAAACCCGGCTCGTATTTGAGTTCACCCAGTGGATTGACCTGCTGCCGGAGTATGTGATGCTGTTCCGTGCTAAGGCCATGCCGGGCCAACGTGACTTGGCCTATGCCCTGTTCAAGGATATGCTGACGTTTCGCTTCAGTCTGGGCGAGCAGCAGACTCTGGAACAAACACGCGCTCGTTTCGAGAGCGAAATCGTGAGCCCGCTTGACAGCCCCTCTGCTTTAACTACCCAAGATGCGCTAGCGATCGCGCGCTTATTTGGCTTCGATGTGGGAGACGCAGACGAGGAAAGCGAGGATCGGCGCACACAGGCAGTCGCGGCTTTTGTCCAATACATAGCGCATGTATGCACGCTGCTGCCCGTTGTGATTGTTGTTGAGGACTTGCATTGGGTGGATAGCGAATCACTACAACTCTTGACCTCAATCGGGGAACGCATAGACAATCACGCTTTGTTCTTGTTGGCAACCGCAAGGCCATCCCTGCGTGACCATTACCCGTCGTGGGGGCGTGACTTGCCTAACCATCAGGAGATCCCTTTGCAGCCGTTGGAAGAGGCGCAAAGTTTAGCCTTAGTGGAGGATATCTTTCAGAAGGCGCATGATGTTCCCATTGGACTGAAGTACTTGCTGGTGAAGCGGACTAATGGCGTTCCCTTCTTCATCGAAGAGTTCGTCAAGATGCTGATCGATGAACAGGTCATCTTCGCGACACCTGGGCGCTGGTATGTAAACGAACGGACCTTGTCTGGTCTGCGTATTCCAAGCACCTTGGTGAGCGTACTTCAGATGCGTGTGGATCGCCTGGCTCCGATTGAACGCGCAGTTCTACGCTGTGCAGCCGTTCTTGGCGAGACGTTCTGGGATGATGCCCTCTCTCATCTCTATGCTTTGAACGATCCGGAGCATAAACAGCTGCTTAAGCTGGACGATGTGCTGAGTACGCTCATCCTGCACGAGATCGTTTTTCGGAATAGGGAATCATCAATTCCAGAGATTCAAGAGTATGTGTTCAGCCACTCCCTTCTGCGTGATGTCGTTTATCAATCGCTGCCTCGCGAGGATCGCTTGCGCCTTCACCTGGGGGCAGCGACCTGGCTGCACGATCAGGCGGAACAGCATGGGAGAACACGCGAGTACGCAGCGGCGATAGCTCGCCAATTTGAGCAGGCAGAGCAGCTTGATCAGGCCATCGACTGGTATGTGCGCTCTTCAGAGGAGGCCTTGCTGCGCTATGCTCATGAAGAAGCTTTACGCCACCTCAACCGCGCTCTCGGCTTGCTCTCCCCCAATCAATCAGAGCTTCAGTTGTCACTGATGCACAAAGTGCTCGACATTCAAATGCAGCACAACAGCTATCACAACGCGAAGACCACCGCAGAAATCGTGATGAAACTGGCTGAGGACCTGAACGATCCAATGGGGGCGCGAGCCGCTGAGCTTAAGCTCGGGTACGTTGAACGACAGCTCGGGAACATCACAACGGCAGAAGCCCATCTCCTCAGCAGTCAGGGCTATTTCGAGCAGGTTGGCGACAAAGAATGGTTAGGACGAGCCATAATGGAACATGG
>JAADYZ010000023.1 GCA_010092775.1 Chloroflexota bacterium | reverse complement strand
TGTCTCGTGGGCTCGGAGATGTGTATAAGAGACAGTGTCCTTGCTATACTCCGGCCTGACGATCCATCTGATCTGGAGATGCAATGCCCATCACCCACCCGCTGGTCGATCAGTTGGCGGCAGGCTTCGCAGCGCAGCCGGAACTTGAAGCTGAATTATTCAATCCGGGGGCAAAGGAGGAGGCCATCGCCGCCTTCAAAGCAGAGATTGAACTGGACCTGCCAGACAGTTTCTACGCCTGGCACAACGGCAGCCGACCCGGCGAAATGATCGAGCATGGGCAGGAACTGCTCTCCTTAGAGGGAATCCTTGCCACCAAAAAAAGCTGGGACGATCTGGAACGGGCCAACAGCTTCAAACGCTGGCATCCGGGCACCTGGTGGAACTTGGCGTGGGTGCCCTTTATCGAGATGGGAGGGTGGTTCATCAAGGTGATCGACACGAAAGGCTGCTTTGAGGGACGACCGGGCCAGATCATCAGCTTCGACTATAAGTCGGAGAGCGGCCGCCACATGGAACATGCGTCCTTGCGCTGAAACACCTGTTCTCATGCTTGAAGTGAATGACTACTCACCCGGTTGGACTGGTGATCGCATGACAGCCTGGGGAGACAAGCTATGGCCGATGTCATCCTTATTGGCGATGGTTTCGCCGGAGTCACGGCAGCACACGACCGATCTAGGGAAGGCCACTCAAGCCACAACATAAAAGGCATGACTTGGAATGGGTTGGAGCTTAGGTCCGCTGAATCCCGCCGTATCTAAGGGATAAGGTCTATTCTGACTGATCAAGCTGTGTGATGACGTCAGCCAGGACCCGTTCAACCTCATCGGCCTCCGGGCGGTCCATCATGCGGTAGATGTTGAGCGCCGAGTTCAAGCACAGTGCCGCCTCCTGATGAGCCTTCTGACGCTGGTGGATTAGCCCGATGTTCCATAGGGTGGCTGCTTCGCCCGGTTTGTCACCGACCTGGCGGAAGAAGGCGAGGGCCATCTCAAGTTCGGCAAATGCTTCTTCGAGCCGGCCCATCTTCATCAGCACACGTCCGCTGTTGTTATAGCTGTAACCAAAGCCGCCTGCGTAGTCGACTCGCTGCTTGATCTCGCGGGACTCGCGGTAGTTGCTGAGCGCCTGCTCAAAGTCGTTGTTGTTTTCGAACACCTCACCGATGTTCTCCAAAATGATCGACTCACCAATCTGGTCGCCCAAGCTGCGCCGGATCGTTAGGCTCATCTGGTACTGATCGAGTGCTTTGTCATATTCCTGCTGCTGGGCATGCAGTTGACCGATCCCAGAGCGGGTTTGTGCCTCGCCGCTTTCGTCACCCACTTGAATGCGGATGTCCAGGCTTCTGATGTAGTGCTCCCGTGCTTCTTGGTCGCGTTCTAGTTTGTCTAGAATATAGCCTAACTCATGCTCTGCCCAGGCTTCGCGGCGTCTATCACCCGCTCGGTGGGCTGCTTCGAGGAGCCTCCTGGCCCAGTCCATCTGGGCAGCCAGTTGACCACGCCGCATCAGATACACGCTGAGCGCGCGCGCCCATTCAAAGAGTTGATCAATGTCATCCGGGTCGGTTCGATCCTGTGCGCAGCGAATCTGGCTGAGTTCGAGTTCAGTCTCCTGCCAGTGCAGAGCCGACTCTCGGGCCAGATTGAGGTAGTGGTCTGTATGGCGGTCGATCGCTGCTTGATACAATCTCGAGTTGATACTGTGGTTTTCGACCTCGCCGCGCGCGCAGGCCCGCGCAAAATCGGTGAGCAGTGCATGCAAAAAGTAAGCATCCTTGACATCACCATATTCCGATAGCAGCCCCGCTTTAACCAATCGGATGGCGCTCTTCTTGGCGTCGCGTCGCTCGACATCCCAAACAGCTTGCAGACCTTGCAGCGTAAAAGGCGACTCACCCGCGCCTGCCATCGCCCCCAGCATGATGAAGCGATCCTCCAACTCGTCTTCGAGCCGCTGCAAACTCAGGGTGAAGGTCAGGGTCAGGCTTTCACCACGCAGTTGCGGATCGTCAAAATCAAGGATCGACAATTCGGCGCCTTGCTGGTCGCGGAAGGCATCGAGCAGATCGTCCCAACTCCATCCATCGTCAATCTGGGCACCCGCCAGCGCCAACGCGACGGGTAAATATCCTAAGCGCTGTGCGAGTTCCCGTGCCTTCTCATGCTCGTCCTCAGCAATGCCACCCGACCATTGGTCCAACACGGCCAGCGAGAGGTCCTCGGGCAGCATGTTGATCTCGTAGCGCTCTGAGGCGCGCCGGGCGACATCACCGACCCGCGTGCTGATCAGCGTTGCCCCCACTTCAGGATCGGCCAGAGTCAGATAATTGACATGGTCGGTCTGCCAGGCATCATCGATCACCACCAAGCAGCGCTTGCCGCGCAGCAGCGCCCGCAGTCGATTGGCGCGGTCGGCTGGGTCCATGACATTCAGCAGCTCAGAAGGATAGCCCATTGCCTCAGCCCAGCTTTGCTGCTGCGCCAGGTAAGACGGATCTGTCCCCAAGGTGGCCCACAAAATGCCATCGGGAAAGGCCTCCAATACATCGATGCAATGGCAGAGCATGATGGTCAGTACGGTTTTGCCAGAGCCAGCCATGCCTTGAATGCAGACCGAGTGATTCGCGTCGCCTGGCTCAATCAACAGCTTCGTCAGCACGGTGATGTCGTCCGGTCGCTGCACCGACTTCGCGGGGATGGGCGGCACCATGAAGGGCTTGCGCTCCTCCGTTTCGCTGCTGAAATAATTGTTGACGATCGTGCGGTTGTCTTCAATGATCTCGACCTGGTTGTCGGAGCCAACGACAATGCCTTTAGAGCCGCTGACGTCACCAGCTGAAATCTGATCACCCCGAGGGGAATCCGGTTGCTCACTCATGGGGAAAGTGTCCTCCGCTGCGGGGCAGCCTCATCACGATGTGCGCTAGCGCCATTGTATGCGAGGCACTCGGCGCGGGTCAAGGGTCGGAATCAAACATGCGCCCGAGACGGCGCATGCAAGGCTTCAGTCCGTCGCTTGCTACTCAAACAAGATGAGCTGCTCGCCCTCGGCTTTGAGGGTGATGCCACCGGATTGCATATGGAGCTGTTGATCGAAGTAGAATTGGTTGCTGTATCCGCCGCTGCGCGGCAAGGCGGGCTGCCGCAGGGCCTGCACAAAGGCTCGCACCCCGGCTGCCAATGCCCGCGATTCACGGGTGAAGCGGCTGGCAGTCTGCTTGACGCTATCAGCGGGGCTGCTGCGCTCGGGTTCAACGGTTTCGCTCGAAATCCTGGGTTGAATCTGTGGCATCTGCTCTTCGACCAACTCAATCAACACCCCGTTGCTGGCCTTCGGATGCACAAAGGCCACCCTCCGACCGCCTGCGCCAATGACAGCCTCTTCATTGATCAACTGGGCCCCGGCCTCTTTCAGGCGGGCCAGCATCCCGTCGATGTCATCGACCGCCAGGCAAATGTGGTGAATCCCTGGTCCGCGTTTTTCCATGAAGCGAGCGACGCCGCTGGTATCGTTGAGTGGTTCCAGCAGTTCGATCTCACTGTCGCCCGTTGGCATGAAGGCGACGACCACCTCTTGCTCATCGACCTGTTCGACATCGGCTACCGTGAGGCCCAACAGGCGCTCATAGAAGCCGCGTGCGTCATCGATATCAGGGACGACCACCGCAATGTGGTCAATTCGCATAACTGAGGGCATGCCATCCTCCCAAGAATCGCATCGTCATTGTATGGTGCTAGTATTTGATCTTAGCCTTTAGACGGGCTCCAGGTCAAAAAGATTCAGATGTCTTTTCGATCCTCATCACAATCCGTTCATAAGATGTCATGCTGCTTTAAGTTGACTTCATGAACTATCCAGCTAGGCATACAAACTGATGACAGGACCGAATGAACCATAGCAAAAGGGGTAAACTAGGGTAAATCAAGCAGGTAACCATTTTCTAACAATCCAAGGAGTTTGAAATGGCTTTCGAAGTTGAGATGATCACGCCCAATCTGATGTATGTCACTTACCTTGATCCCATGAACCTGCGTGAGGATCTGAAGGGGGTCGTTGCCGCTTCCGCCGAAGCCGCCGGAGCCACCAGCGGGACTATCGTGCGGGTCGGGGATGGCAATCAGATGAGTTCAATGGGCTTCAGTGATCTAGTGCTGTCTTTGGGCCAGTTGATCAACAATGAACCGGGATCGTTGCGTGACAAGCGTTTCCTCAACGTGTTCGTCCATGATCAGCCTATCGCCAAAATGGCGTCTGACTTCATGAAGCAGGCCCAATATGGGGGCATGATGGTCCCAGTCTTCCCCGAACGGGCAGAAGCGCTTGAATGGGCGCATCAATTCCTGAGCGAACAGCAGGGCGAGGCCGATTAACCCGCGCGCCGCTCCAACTCGATTAGCGCAAACATGCCCAGCCAATGCCGGGCGGGGCTCAGCAGGTGCTCAAGCCCTGTCCACAACGGGAAGGTCCAGCCCGGCATAAGCTGGCGCATCGACACGCCACCGGAGACGAGATAGCGAAAGGGTGTGTGCGGTTGGATGCGCCGAACGCGCCACTGTGGGTACTCCGCCTCGAATTGGTCACGGTCGCGCTCGAAGACAATCCAGGGTAAGGCAATGTTAGCGCCCGACAGCGGCCCAGTGGTATCAAATCCCCAGCGCGTGGCGTCATCGATAAAGGGCTCATGGTGCAGATTCTGATAGATTAGCCGCGACCAGGGCGTCACCCAGGGCTCGTTCATGACCATTACCCCGCCGGGGCGCAAGCAGCGCGCCGCTTCCTGAAGCAAGGCCCGGCTGTCCGGCACATGATGGAAAACATCGACCATCAGCAAGGCCCGCAGTGATCCGCTGGCAAAGGGCATTGCCTGCCCATCGCAGACCAGCCCCAGATTCGCCACAGGGAAGATGTCCGTGCTGATGCAGGCCGGAAGATAGTCGTCTAGAAAGCCTGCTCCGCTGCCCAGTTCAACCACTGACCCCTCCCCAGATGGGACCGCCGCAGCCATCCGCCGGTACCATTGATCATAAATCTGCCAAAGAAAGCGATTCTGATGGATGATCTCCCGTCGCAGTTCCGTGACAGATGGATTGTCTATGTCGAGATGCCGCGTGCGCGGGTGGGCCAGCAAACGCCGCAGAACAGTCATAGCTGGACTAGCTCCATTGTTCAAGATCTAAGTACATAGTTTCCCTCATTGACCTCGAAAGGGACTAGGTATATTCTTTCGGTAATACGGCCCTCACAATTGGGAGTGAAATGCAATTATGAGCTACCGGCTTGGCTGGTATCAGCGCCAAACCCATGTAGTAGAGATCATACTTGAAGGTGACATCACCTTCGAAGAGGTTGCGGAGGCCCATCGACGTGTACTTCGATTGATCGAAGCGATGGACAGCCCAGTCACCTATGTCTTGAATTTGGCCCAGGTTTGCCTGCCGCCCAACGTGTTGAATACCTTCCCTACGATGGCTCAGCATCCGATCTTTAGCCATCCAGCCATCAACCACCGTGTGCTGATCGTAGGCAAGAACTGCTTTGCGGAGCGCTTAGCGCATATCTTCGCTGCGCTCTATCATAGGATTGACATTGTGGAGCAGTTGCCCAACACAGTCGGTCTAAGTGGAGCATCCGAACTCAGCCCCAATCGCCTAGTAGCTCAATCTCCAACTTGAGATGAACGCCAAACTGATCGTAAACGCGGCTGGCTGCATAGTCGATCAGGGCTTTGATCTCGCCTGCGCTGGCTTCCTCGCTGTTCAAGAAGAAGTTGGCGTGCTTCTCACTGATCTGCGCGCCACCAATCCGGAAGCCCTTTAGTCCGGCGGCATCGATCAATCGCCCAGCGTAGTCGCCGGGCGGATTCTTGAACATGCTGCCCAAGGTAGCGCCGGGTGGCTGGGTGCGCTTACGATAGGCGTTGTACTCCTCCATCCGCGCGTGAATTTCTTCGGGGGCATCTGGCTCGAAGCCGAAGGTCACCGCCAGAATCACACAGCGGCGGCGCTCTCGTTTTATCACCGACGACCGATAGTCAAAAGCCAGCTCCTCGTTCGACCACACCTTCGTCTTAAGGCCCTCATCTTCATGGGGAATCGCCACCTCAGCCGACAGCACATTGGCTGCCATGTCTGATCCATGTGCCCCGGCGTTGCCGTAGAGCGCTCCGCCGATGCTTCCCGGCACCCCGATCGCCCACTCGAAGCCCGCCAAGCCCTGATTGGCAAGGGTCCGGGCTAAGCGGATCGAGTTAACGCCCGAGGCGACCCGCACCTGATTCCCGTCAATCTCATGCCAATCGCTTTGATTGCGCAGCACCAGCCCCCGGATGCCTTCATCGCTGATCAATACGTTGCTGCCGCCGCCCAACAAGGTCAGTGGTAGCTCGTGGCTCCAGGCGATGCGGGCCGCTTCACGCAGATCGTCAATGGTCTGGGCGGCCAGGAATGCATCAGCCGGGCCACCGATCCGAGCTGAGGTGTGGCGAGCCAAAGGCTCGTCGATCAACAGGCGCTCACCAAATTGGGCAGCCAGGGCAGCTGTAGCTTCTGAGTTTCTCATGTCAGGTGGCCTCCCCAGCGGGCCTCGCCCACGTGATGCATCTAAAGACCTGTTTAGGTTTGCTTGAGGACATGTTGACCCTATCAATCATACAGTAAAGCTAAATGAATTGCCCTAGACTAAACCGAAGGAGTTGGTTCTTTGCTAAAAGCTATACAGCGGAATTGGTGGATGTTGGTGGTTCGCGGTGTCATTGCGATCCTATTTGGTGCCTTGGCGATCGCCTTACCAGGCTTAACCTTGGTCTCATTAGTGTATCTATTTGGTGCGTTTGTCGTTGTGGATGGCATCTTGAATCTGGTTAACAGCGTATCCGACGCAGGCAGCTATCCGCAGTGGTGGGTTGGCCTGCTTGAAGGCATTGTCGGACTTGCCGTTGGTGCATTGACATTTATCTGGCCTAACTTAACGGGTGTTGCCCTGCTCTTTCTGATCGCCGCCTGGACGATTGTCACTGGCATCCTGGAGATTGTTGCAGCGGTGCACTTGCGCAAGGAGCATGAAAACGAATGGCTCTTGGCACTCGGTGGGGTACTATCCCTGCTATTTGGAATCTATCTAGTCATATTCCCCATCCCAGGCGCCCTGGCAGTAGCCTGGTTGATTGGTGCCTATGCGCTTGTCTTTGGTGTAACGCTGATTGCCCTGGGCCTGCGTCTGCGGGGTAATCCTGAGCAATTTGGCCAGATGGCCTGAGCAGTGCTTCGAGCCCAAAAGAATCTGAGAGTTTAGAAGGAGACCCATTATGCAACTTATTGAAGGAACACCGGTATTCACAGCACAGAAAGACCGCTTGGGTGACATTGACCGCTTTGTACTCGACCCACGCAGCAATAAAATCAGTGGATTCGTCGTGCGTAAAGGCGTACTATTCAGCGAAGACCGCGTTATCCCTGTTCAAGAGATCGCATTCGCAGACGGCGAACAGGTCATCCTGCGTAGAGGAGATGCCGGCAAGTATCCGCTGTTTAAGGAAACTCACTACGTGCGCCCTGATCCGGCGGAAATTCAGATGATCTATGGTCAGCGCTATGTCAACCCCTTGTACTACTATCCTCCAGTAGGAGCGATGCGTTGGAGTACGCTGATGGCTACGCCACCTCACGCTAGTCCCCTCACCGTCGAGCGCAACATCCCTGATGATACTGTCGCGTTGAAGGCGGGCGCTGACGTCATCAGCCGCACCGGTCAAAAGGTTGGCGATGTGAGTCGTGTTGTTGTGGACAATGACACAGACGAAATAACCCATATCTTTGTCTCGCAGGGATTGCTCTTTCCTGAAGAGCGCGCCATACCCGCCGACTGGGTCACCGAAGTGGCCGAACATGAGGTGCACCTCGGCGTGAGCGAGCATTCCTTACAAATGTTGATGAGCATCTAGCGACCTTCCGACTTAGACCAAAGACTGTGCCCGCCTGCTGGTTGGCACAGTTTGATTCAATCCACCTCTATTGCCCCTTGGCTGCCACCCCGCAGCCGGGCCGAAAGCAGCAGAAGCACGGTCCCCCATAGCGCAAAGGTAATTGTGATGACCAGCCCAGGCACGGCATCGCGGTTCAATGCGGTCATCACTGAAGAGCCGACGAAAATGGCAGCGATGCCCGCACCCAGCATCAAGCCTCCGGCCCAGCCCAGCACCCGCGCAAAATTGCGCCGACCCGGTCCGGGGCGCTCTTGCAAAGGGATCAGCTTGAGTTCGTCCAATCGTCCGGTCTGTCGCAGATAGTCAACCCGTTGACGCAGCACCGCGTTGCCCAACCAGGCCAGCAGCAGCGCCGCCAGGCCAAAGGCGATCGATACCACGTAGAGTTCGAGAATGAAAAGGGTCAGGCTCATGCCCAACTCTAACCAACCAACCGCCGTTAACGCGATGGTCGCTGGGCTAGGGCGCGTTGCCCCATTAGAATCCGTTGTGTCGCTCATCGAATTGTGTTCACTTTCTCACCATTGCGCGTTGAGTGTACTGGCCCCGCAGGTGGCTTGTCAATCCGGTCCGCGATGTCTGCTAACCCCAGGGCCATCGCATCAAACTGAAATTCAAAGCATGTGTTAAGGCTATGACGCTGTTGGGTTCATCAGTGAACGTTATGCAGCCGAGACGGGCAGGGACTGCCCCTAGTCAGCCCGCCCTGCGATCTTGGGGTCCCCTCAGGAGAGCTGAGCCACCCCAACACAGTTGGGGACGGATGCTGCGATTGCCCTAACCCATACGCAAAGTGGGATGCAGCCTTTCCCATTCTGGGATACAATTTGTTGTATCGTCGCACATGTGACTGCCTGCACAAAGCATCTTGACAGTCACACTTGCGATCTGCTACATTTCAGCAGTTAACTCAAGATCACTTACAGGCCGCCGCGCGTTCCGGCGGCTGTTCAGCAGGTGAGGAAAAGGAAGAAGAGATGCGAGAGATTACCGTCGCCAGCGTGCAGATGAAACCTGAGCTTGGCGAGATCGAAGACAATCTGGTCAAGATGTCAGACTTTGTCTCCAAAATCAGCAGCCAGCAGAAAGTCGACCTGATCGTCTTTCCTGAGCTGATCACCAGTGGCTATGAGCTGGGCGTGAAATTCACCCAGGTGGCCCAGCTTGTCCCCGGCCCAACCGTCAACCTGATGGCCCAACGTGCCCAGGAATTGGGTGTTTATATCGCCTTCGGTATGGTGACTAAAGAGCGCGTCGAGAGCGTGATTTACAACTCAGCGATTATGGTTGGCCCAGACGGCGAACTGATCGGCGAGTATCGCAAAACCCATCTCAAAGGCGAGGAACGGATGGCCTTCCGTGAGGGCTACAAGCTGCCGATCATGGAGACTGAGTTTGGTATGATCGGCTTGTTGCTCGGCTGGGACTTAGCCTTCCCTGAGGTGGCACGCAGCCTGACCCTCGACGGCGCTGAAAAGCTCTGCGCTCTCGGCAGATGGCACAAGGGTCGCACCGATGAATGGCAGACTTTGCTCAAGGCCCGCGCTTATGAGAACACCACCTTCGTGATCGGCGCGAACCGCGTCGGTGAAGATGTGACCCTGGCCTTTGGCGGCGACAGCATGATAGTCGGGCCGCGTGGCCGGGTCCATGCACATTTACCTGGCGAAGAAGCGGTCGAGGCGAAGAAAGACGACAAGAAGCCCGCCACCGAAGCCAAGACCGGCGACGCGAAGAAGGACGATAAGAAGGATAAGCCAGAAAGCAAGACCCAACCGCTTGAGGGCTACATCGTCTCACATATCGATCTGGATGAGGTCAAGCGCCATCGCGAGTCTTTACAGACTTTGCAAGCACGGCAACCTACCACCTATCGCGCCCTCGTTCGCAAATACTAAAGCGTCCTCAATGAGCACAGGGGCACATCATGACGTGCCCCTGTATGCTCTCTAGAAGCCGCGCAGCCAGCGCAGAGCATCTTCCCGATCGAAGAAGGTCGCACCCTCAAGCTGCTCGCGAACCTGATGCTCATTGATCCCGGTGCGCTCGGCGCGGCGGCCTGAGACTGACATCGGCAAGATCACCGCTAGGTAGACCCGCCGGTCGGGGAAGTCGGCCAGGAACTGATCGAAGTGGTGTTTGCCGTCATCGGTCACCCCGACGTTGAAAATATCTCCACTTAGCACCACAAACTGCATACTCGCCCCGCTGATTGACAGGTCAAACATCAACTTGATCTCCATGTCAAGCGGCCAATCATAGAGCATATTGAGGACGGCCTCGCTCAGCGTATCGGCGCGATTGCCGTCCACCCGCCCAATCATAAAGTGGGCAATGTTATCGTTATCGAACCAATGCAGGGTGATCCCATCTGCGATTTCTTCCACGCCTTTGTTTCTCCTTGGTGTTAGCCACCGACCGTTCGCAGCCACTCCAGGGCGTCGTCTCGCTTAAAGACCACCACCCCCTCGAACTGCTGATCCACCCGGTGTTTATCGACTTTTCGCTCAGCCCGCCGCCCGGAAATCGACTTGGGCAGGACGGTGGCCAGATAGATTGTACTTTTCGGATTGTTGGCCTTAAAGGCGTTGACCGCCTCGACGCCTTCCGGCGTGACGCCAACTGAGACATCGCCAAAGAGCTGGACCAAAGCCAGGCTGGCCCCGCTAATCGAGAGATCGTAGATCAGTTTAATGGGCCGTCCAGGTGGCCAATCATGGAGTAGGTCGAGGACAGCGGCGCTCAAGCGGTCAGGCCGATTGCCGTCTACCCGCCCGATCATAAAATGCGCAATGCTGCCATCATCAAAGAACTGCAACGTTATTCCGTCTGCGATCTCATCCACCATAAGTGCTCCCTTTTGTCATGAGTCTGCGTCTAAATGATACCCCGGTCAGGGCGTTGTTCAACTTCTCTTTCGCGTCGTTCTGGTGTACAATCTAGAGCGTCACCTCAGGAGGGCATGTATGACCGCTGACGCAGACAAACCACAAATCGTCGTCAAGATCGATAATCGTATTCGCTTGCTATCGGCTGTGCTATCGCTCACAACCTGGCCGGAGCAGGAGCAAGCCTACTCGCCGCACGGTGTGCATCATCATGCCAAGGCCACGCGCGCCTTTCTAAAAGATGCTGAGTCGCACCCGGCGGTTGAGATTATGCAGGAACTACTCGAATCCAACCTGTCGATGGATGACATTTTCAGCTACGCCACCTGCCTCAATTATCCAGGGCTGCGGGCCAAAGGCTCAGCGCTGCCCCCCTGGGCACCCAAGAACTGGTCCGCTCATCTGCGCGATTTCAACCACAGCCTCAAATTGCGCGAGCTGTGGGAAGCCGAAGAAAACGAATGGCAGAAGGCCAAGCAGGAAGCCGAACGTGCTTTGAACACCGGCGACCCCAAGAGCTTCCTGGAGCGCTTCTTTGGCCCCATGCCGGACCTCGCCTTGCGCTTTCAACCTAATCTGGCCTATCCAACTGCTGACTCGATGGGCTTCCGCTGGAACGATAAACTGTGGGCGGTCTCACCGCCGCGTATTGCCTGGGGGACTAACCCACCCTGGCCCTATGATGATGATCCCGCTGCCACCTTTGCCGAGGTGATCGGCGCTTATGCCAAGGTATTGCTGCGCGAACTGCTTGATAAGCACCCAGAAGAAGCTGAGGCAGCGCAGAAGGGCAAACTGCCCGTTCCGAATACCTTTGTGGCACGCTATCCGGAGTGGTTCGATCAATTTGCTGTGTTGTTTGTCACTGGCGTGACATCAATCTTCCTGGAAGAAACCTTCAGTGCAGCGGAAGCCAAAGCCTACAGTGTGATGGCCCAGAAGGCTCACGGTTTCAAGCAGCTTCCCAGCGTGATCGATGTGCTCAACCGTTATCTGGGCAGCCACAATGATGGCAAATTCGAGACCTTTGGCGAATACCTGCCGACCTTCTCTAATGCGCTGCGGGTGGCCGCCAAACTCAAGAGCCTCTAAGTACCCTCCACATGACGCTTAAGCGCTGGAGCCTGTCCACGCTGCTCGACTTGCTTCAGGAGGAGTCACCAGACCCAGAACGACATCTGCGACTGCTCGCCTGCGACTTTGCCGAGCGCAGCTTGAGCCTCTATCAACAGCTCTTTCCAGACGATGAGCAACCCCGCCGTGTGCTGATCTTGGCGCGTCAGCTTGCACAGGGGCAGGCTGAACGTGCTGCACTGGATGAGGCCTGGGAAATGGCCGAAGCGATTTGGGCCGTGCAATCGGAGCCAGCGATTGAGGTAAACGCTGGGGACGCAGTCCTCGATCAGATTGCCGGCGCCTGCCGGGCCGCCTGGGATATGGATCAGCCCGCTCGTCAAGCCGCCCAAACCGCTGCTGATGACAGCGCTTTCGCCTTTGCCTATCGGGACGCCTACGCGGTCAGTTGGCCGGACTACTATCCTGGGGAGACGAAATCGCTGTGGCAAGTCACCTTCGATGCCGCCCATGAAACAGAACGCGCCTGGCAGCGCAAACGAGCGATTGAGGTCTTGCTGCGCATCCGGCTCACTTCACCATGATCTACAGCCTATAGGGATGCGGCCTGCCACATTTCCCCTGTGCTGATCGCTTAGGGTATAGGCTCACTGAGCATCGCTGCCTGCAATTCATCGTGGAAGGCTCCCGCCGTCTGGAAGCGCTCATCGGGGTCTTTGGCCATTGCGCGGGTCACAGCCCGCCCGACCGCCTTGGGTAGATAATTGATCACAAAGCGCGGATCGGGTGGCGGCTGGTTCAGATGGGCGATCAACAGCGCAGCCGGTCCGGCCCCTTTGAAGGGTTTCTCGCCGGTCAGCATCTCATAGACAACCACACCGAGTGAATAGATGTCTGCCCGTGAATCGATGTTGTCCGCCGCCTTGATCTGCTCCGGAGACATGTAATCGAAGGTGCCCAATACGCCAGTCGTCGTCATCTGGCTGGTGCTGTCAACCATCTTGGCGATGCCAAAGTCCATCAGCATAGGACGGGGCAAGGTGTTTGCCTGACGCTCAAGCAGGATATTGCTCGGTTTAATGTCGCGATGGACCAGGCTTTGTGAATGGGCGTAATCGAGTGCAGCCGCCAACCCTCCCAGGATCGTGACGGTCTCCTCTAGCGAGAGGAACTCGCGCAGCTTGATGTAATCCGATAGGGTCGGGCCATCGATGAAGGGCATCACCAGGTAGGCCGAAGCCGTCCGCCGCCCATGATCATACACCGGGACGATGTTCGGGTGGCTGATGCTGGACATGATGCGTGCCTCACGCTCAAAGCGTGCCAGGAAATCCGCCTCGCCGATGTACTCACTCCGCATCACCTTGATGGCCACCATCTCGTCGCGGTTCGGGTCCACTGCGCGATAGACTTCCGCCATGCCCCCACGCCCTACCAGGGTCAAGTCCTGGTAGGTATCAAACTCGGTGGGAGGGAGGGCCTCGGCCACAGTGGGGAAGGCCGCCCGCTGCTTCTCCGCCTTCTCATAATCGATGGCAATGCTGTAAAACTGCCGGTCCACAAAACGCTGCACAGCCCGGCGGGTCGGTTGGAAGAGCGCTCCCGCCAGCATCATGCTGAGAGCCAGCGCGATCAACGCGCCTTGCCCGCCGCCCACCGTCTGGAAGAGCCGCGTGACAATCAATAGGATCGCACCGAACAGGGCCAACACCGTAACGGTCAAGGACCCATAGACCAGCGAGCGGTTGATAACAATGTCCACGTCCCACAGGCGGTAGCGCAGAATCGAGAACATGAAGCCAACCGGGATCGCGCCGAAGGCGAGCGAGAACAGCACAAACTCGATCGTCCGCCAGGTCAGGTTGACTGCGCCGGGGTCTAGCACCGCTGGCGCGAGAGCGGGGACCAGCCGCAAGATGATAAAGACGCCCGCCGCTGCGCCCGCTGCCAGCAAAATCCACTTGACCTGCTGGCGTTGATTGGGCGTCGAGATGTTCCAGTAGCGGTAGTACTGCCCTACTAGGCCCAATCCGAGCCAGCCGAACTGCCACAGACCGTCGAACAGCGGCGACCACTGCGTCGGTGAGATGAAGCTGTTCGGAGCGACGGCGCGGCCAATCGTCCAGGCCCAATAGATCAGCAGCGGATAGCGCAGCCAGCGCGGCTCGCTTTGCCCACTGGGGAAGACGTACAACACGGTAATGGTCAGGGCCGGGCCAAGCCCGGTAATCAAGCGGATTGGCAGGCCCAGGTTGGTGGTGACGCTGGCGAGCGCTTGCGGAAACTGTGTCGAGTCGAAGCCCGCTGTGATCAACATCAGCGCGACCGCCAGGGCCACCCAGTCATCGGGGCGCTGGCGAATAATCAGGATGGCTGGGATAGACAGCACCAGCATCAGCAGCGACCCCATGACAATCCGCGTGACCGCAGGGAACTGCACCGGTAGACCCAGGGCCGCAAACTCGGCGGCAAAGGGGCTTGCCTCAGCCAGCAGTTGATTGTAAGCTGGCAGCGCCCCAGCCAGCGTAAATCCAAATCCCAGGCCGCTCACCAGCGCCACGATCAACCAGGCGATAAGGCGATAGCGCGGCGTTAGGCCGCTGGTCATTTGGGTGGACTCAGTCTGCGGTTCTGGGTCAGGTGGCTGCTTGCCACCCCCTTCAATGATCACCGTCTCTGCGGTTTCATCCATCATAGCGCCTCTCGATCGCTGCTGTGCCTGAGCATTTCAATTATACCCGCACGAGCGATGGAC
>JAADYZ010000196.1 GCA_010092775.1 Chloroflexota bacterium | reverse complement strand
TCGCACCCTTCTTGATGCTCAGTGTGATGTTCTCCAATACTGGCGCATCTTCGTAGGCAAAGGAAATGCCATCAACCTCAATGGCCTGCTGAAAGTCCCCAATGCTGATGGCTTGGGTGCCGCTCGGTTCTGTTTGTTGGTCCAGCAGGAAGGCTACGCCAGTCAACATGCTGCGTAGTTCGCGAGTTTGCAGGATGATGTCGGCCAGCTTGGCCAGTGGATCAACCAGGCTTTGCCCAACAAAGAGGAAAAGCGCGAAGGTCGCTGTATCGAGCCGCCCGTTGAGCAGTTCGAAGGCGGCGAAGAGCATCACGGCGACCATCACCACCCGGTTGACTGACCAGCGAATCGGCAGCTTGACCCGCAGATAGATGAAATAGCGCGCAGCGATGCGCACCTGCTCCTTGACGCGCTCCCAGAAACGGGCTTTCTCGAAGTCCTCACCAACGCGGGTTTTGATCTCGCGGATGTTGGCCAGCCGCTCCTGCGTGAATGCCCCCAGTTGGGCTGTCATGTCGAAGTTGGCGGTCGTCCGGGATACAGCTGCTTTGGTCATCACGCGGGAGATGGTCATGTGTGCCAACCCAGCCAGCCCAGCGATAACCGTTAGACGAAAATCGGTCCGGATGAGCAGCACAACGTAGATGATCGATACCAGACTGCTGCTAAAACCGTCGATGATCAGTTTGGTGAGGTGGGTCATGGCTGCGTTCAAGTCCTCACGAATGCGCGAATGCAGCCACCCTGCCGGATATTTGTTCAGAAAACTGAGCGGAAGGTGCATGATATGCGAGAAGACTTCATGCTCCATGTCGCGGATCATCACATGGCGCAGCACTTCCGCCCCATAGTGGGATAAGAAGTTGGCCGCTTGTACAAACAAGGCCAGTACGAGATAGACCAGGCTGGTCAGCAGAAGCAAGTCCCAGGGGTCAGTGAGGCCAGTGAAATTGGCCCAAACGCTCAGCAGGTAGGAGGGGATTTCCTCCAAGTTGAAAGAGGGTAAATCGCTGAGGGGAGGCAAGTCGGTCGTCGCATCCACGCCACTCAGGACGATGCTCGCCAGTGGGGTAATGGCGACCGTCGTCATGACCGTCAGGAAGCTCATCACAAAGGCCACAAAAGAGAGCAGTAGCAACCGCCCATAGTACGGTTGGAACAAACGCACAATCTGGCGCACATTGACAGCAGCATGATCGATATTGAGTTCGGGCTGCTCGCTGAGCGTGGATGTGTCGCTGTCTGCCATGAATCCTCCTGGGGGCTGCGAACGTGAGCGCCTCATCATACCTGAGGATCATCGCCGGCTGCAATCTCTGATGATGGTCAATCTCTTGGATTGGACACCTTTTCGGAATAAGATCAAGGGTGGGGATTATCACAACATTGGAGCGATTGATGAGCAACTTAACTCGGCTGTTGGCGCGGACTGATGCAGTCTTCGAGTTTGCGGCGCAGCAGCTTCAGACTCTAACGGACAAACACCCGGATCAATTCCCGATGTACACTGAATCGGGCAAATGGTCTATTGAGGGAGAGCGCTGGACAAACTGGTGTGAGGGCTTCTTGGGTGGGCAGCTCTGGTTGATCTACCTGGCAACGGGAGATGAGACCTGGCGAACGAAAGCCGAACATTACTCAAAACAGGTTGAGGAGCGTGTCAGTGATGACACGGTACACGATCTGGGCTTTGTCTTCTGGCCAACTTACTATCGCTGGTGGACGTTGAGCGACGACCAAGATCTGCTGGACATCGTGATCCGAGCTGGTCGCACTCTGGCCTCGCGCTATCAAGCGCCCGGTGCTTATGTGGCTTCTTTCGTGGGGGAAGACAGTCTGTTTATCGACATCATGATGAATGTTGGCCTGATCTTCTTCGCTGGATATGAGAGCGGCGACCCCGAGCTGATTGATGTGGCGATGGAGCATAGCCTGACTTCGCGGCGTCATCTCGTGCGGGGCGATGGCAGCACCGCCCACGAAGCGCTCTTTGATCGTGAGACTGGCGCATTTCTCAAGCATGGTACGCATCAAGGCTGGCGACCTGGATCATCGTGGGCTCGGGGCCTGGCCTGGGCACTTTACGGTTTCGGGACAGTCTTTAGCTTCACAGGTGATGGGCGTTTCCTACAGACCGCCCAAGCCTGCGCCAACTACTTCATTGAGCACTCCCCTGACAACGGCATCCCACCAAACGACTTCATCGAACCGAATCCAGCGCGTCCCTATGAAAGCTCAGCCGCGGCGATTGCCGCTAGCGGGCTGCTGCAATTGAGCGAATTGAGCATCGACCCTGCACACAAACGACTCTATCACGATCAAGCAGTGACCATCCTCACGACGCTAACCGAGCCTGAGTTCCTGGCAAGTGAGACGCCCAACTGGGAAGGCATCTTGAAGCACGGTGTCTACCATGAGCGCAAGAATTTGGGCGTGGATGAAAGCGTGATGTGGGGCGACTACTTCTTCCTTGAAGCGCTTTGGAAGCTGGTCGACGCAGCCGACTGAGCGCGTGGCGCTGGTCACAGGCGGGTCACGCGGCATTGGGCGTGGGATCGTTATTGGCTTGGCGCGCCAAGGCTGGACGGTCGTGATCAACTATCGTGGGCATGCCGAAGCCGCCGCGCTGGTCACCCGCGAGGCCGATGCCGTCGGGGGCAAGGGAGTGGCCCTGCGCGGTGATATTGCGGTCTCAGCGGATCGCAAGCGCCTGGTGGAGCGCTGCGTAGCTCAATGTGGACAGATCAATCTACTGGTCAACAATGCGGGGATGGCCCCGCGCCAGCGTCGTGACATACTAGAGGCGACTTATACCAGCTATTACGAAGTCATGGCGGTCAACCTGAAAGGCCCGTACTTTCTGACGCAACTGGTTGCTCGCCAGATGATCCAGCAAATTGAGGCTGGGGCCTCGGCTGAGCAGCATCTGATCATTAACATCGGATCGATCAGCGCGTACACCAGCAGCCCCGGACGCGGCGAATACTGCCTCTCTAAAGCGGGTATGGGCATGATGACCGCCCTCTACGCGGATCGACTCGCTGAGTATGGCATCCGCGTATTTGAGATTCGGCCTGGCATCATCGAAACAGACATGACCGAAGCCGTGCAAGGCAAGTACGATCAGTTGATTGAAGAGGGCAACCTGACACCGATCGCTCGCTGGGGCCAGCCAGAGGATGTCAGCCAGGCCGTTCTGGCCTTAGTTACGGGGGCCTTTCCCTTCTCGACCGGAGAAGTGATCAACGTAGATGGCGGGTTTCATCTGCGGCGGCTGTGATACAATGGAGTCCTCAAGAAATGGAGTGAGAGATCACTGATCCGATGCGACGCCAGACCAAAACCGATAATCTAGGCGACCTCTTGGACAGCCTGACCGTTCCCGGTGAGTTGTATACCATCGAAGACCCTGACCAGAAGTGGCTGCGCTGCACTGCCTGTGGGCACCGCTGCTTGATCAAAGATGGGCGGCGCGGAATCTGCCAGGTCCGCTTCAACCAAGATGGCGTGTTGTATGTTCCACAGGGTTACGTAGGCGCCCTGCAATGCGACCCGATTGAGAAGAAGCCTTTTTTCCACGTCTTGCCTGCCACAGATGCACTCAGCTTTGGGATGCTCGGCTGCGACTTCCGCTGCCACTACTGCCAGAATTGGCTGACCTCCCAGACGATGCGCGATGACAATGCCGGTGTCGCCCCCATGATGATGTCGGCAGCACAGTTGCTGCGTATGGCAGTAGGGCGACGCGCCAAGAGTGTGGCTAGCACTTATAACGAGCCTTTGATCACCAGTGAATGGGCGGTTGAGGTCTTTAAGTTGGCGCGCCAAAAGGGCCTGAAGACCCTGTATATCTCGAATGGCAACGGCACCCCTGAGGTTATCAACTATCTTGCGCCGCACCTTGACGGCTACAAAATTGACCTGAAAACCATGAACGACAAAGTCTATCGCAAAACGATGGGCGGAGTGCTTCAGCACGTCCTAGATACGATTAAGCTGACGCACGACCTCGGCCTGTGGGTTGAGGTGGTTACCCTGGTCGTACCAGGCTTGAATGACAGCGCTGAAGAACTGTGGGATGCTGCGCACTATATTCGTTCCGTTTCTGCCGACATTCCCTGGCATGTCACGGCCTTTCATCCTGACTACAAAATGACAGATCGCGATTGGACGCCGCCAAAGACACTGCTGCAAGCCGCTGAGATTGGCGTAGAAGCTGGGTTGAATTATGTCTATGTGGGCAATGCACCTGGCCGTGTTGGAGAGTGGGAAGACACCCACTGCCCGAGCTGCCAAGCCAAACTAATCCGCCGCTATGGCTTCCACATTCTAGAGAATCGCCTCACCGCCGATGGCACCTGCCCCGATTGCGCTCGCTCGATTGCTGGGCTTTGGTCTTGAGCCACCGATAGCCGCACGCTAGACTCTAAACCATGTGTTGAGGCACATTGGATGGTCGTGTCTCGCCAACTTGGTACATATCTTTTTGTGCAACGTTTCACAAGGTCACTAGCCCACACTGTTGCGAGAGGCGCTCCTTGTATGTCAGAACAACGGCCGCGCGCCATCATACCGCGCTACAAGCTTATCCTCATGTATGACATCTCATTGGAAAACAACGAATCATACTATCAATTTGCGATGAGCCGCTTCATCCCGGTTGTGCAAGCGATGGACGTCCACCTGACAGAGGTCTGGCAAACTGCCTACGGCGAGTACCCAGTCCGCATGATCAGTTTTGTGGTCGAAGACCTTGACACCATCCGGCGGATGCTGCAAAGTGAGGAATGGAAGCGCGTTGAAGATCAGCTTCAGGAATATGTAGAGAACTATACGCGCAAGGTTGTGGTGTACAAACCCAACTTTCAGTTCATTACGGAGTAATCATTCAAGCCGCTGGGCTTGTTCGACCGCCCTATCCAGATGCCCACGTTGACTGGATAGGGCGGTTGCGTTTCCTATCAACCCAAAGTGACAACACACTAAAGTGAGTTCCCATCATGGATTTTCTCGTCACAGGCGGGGCCGGTTTCATCGGGGCCGCACTAGCCAATCGCTTGGCTGGGCAAGGGCACACCGTTCGCGTATTGGATAATCTGATCGCGGGTGACCAAAGCCGCCTTGCCGACAAGGTATTGTTCGAGCGCGGGGATGTGATGGACATCCCCAAATTGTGGACCCTGCTGCAGAACGTGGAGTGTGTCTACCATTTGGCCGCTCGCGTATCTGTCCCGGAGTCAGTGCTGTATCCACGTGATTACAATGAGACCAATGTGGGCGGCACAGTGAGCGTGATGGAAGCCATGCGGGACGCGGGCGTGCGTCGGGTGGTGTTGGCCTCATCGGGGGCGGTCTATGGCAATTTGGCCGCGCAGCCGCTGCGCGAATCCGTGGTCCCCGAACCGACTTCACCCTATGCGGTCAGCAAGCTCTCGGCAGAGATGTATGTGCGCACGATTGGCCGCTTGTGGGGGATTGAGACGGTCGCGCTGCGGGTCTTCAATGCCTATGGTCCGGGCCAACAGCTTCCGGCTTCCCATGCGCCAGTGGTGCCGCGCCTGCTCAAATCGGCCATTTCAGGAGCCTCACTGGTGGTTTTCGGCGATGGTAGCCAGACGCGTGACTTTGTCTATATTGATGACGTGGTGGATGCACTCATCTCGGCCGCGACGGCAGAAAAGGTCAATCAGCAGGTGATCAACGTGGGCAGTGGAACAGCCACCGAGATCAACCAGCTTGTCGATACGATCGGCGAGGTTATCGGCAAGCATCTGGAGCCAATCTATAACACTGGGCAGACCGGCGGCGTAAGCCGAATGCAAGCCGACCTCACACGGGCCCGCGATTTGCTCGATTACAGGCCGCGCTATACTCTGGCCCAGGGGCTCAAGATGCTCATCAGCCATGATCCGCGTTTTGCCAAGTCCACCCAATGACACGGTTATCGCTTGACTACTTTGCCCGCGATACAGTTGACGTCGCTCAAGACTTGCTGGGCTGCATCCTGGTTCATCAAGTGGGCGAGACGCGAGTCGCTGGCCGAGTTGTGGAAACGGAAGCCTACAGCGGTTGGGATGACCTGGCTTCGCATGGGCGAGCCGGACGCACGGAGCGGAACTTGCCGATGTTCGGGCCGGTCGCTGTGAGCTATGTCTATCTGATCTACGGGATGTATTGGCTGCTCAATGTGGTGGCCAAACCGCCAGACGCTGACTATCCGGCTGCGGTGTTGATCCGTGCCCTTGAGCCGGTGGATGGGTTAGAATTTATGGCAGCGCAGCGAGAGGGGCGTCGCCAGCGTGAATGGACCAGCGGACCGGGCCGTCTAACGCTGGCCCTCGGCATTGCCAAAGGGCTAAATGGGATTTCGATGGTTGAGCCAGACAGTCCGCTTTTCTTTGAGGCTGGGGCTGGGCCGGCGGTCATTGCGACCGGGC
>JAADYZ010000195.1 GCA_010092775.1 Chloroflexota bacterium | reverse complement strand
TTGAGCCGCTCAGCGATTTGGCCAAAAGGGCTATCAGGTGGCTCAGCGGGCGCAGAAGTCGCCGAGAAATCACCTGCAATGAAGGCATCTAGTTGGGTTAGAATCTGATCGAGCGAGGGTGATGAAGTCATTGAGAATATCCACACAGCAACATAACAACCGTTGACAACTGTGCGTCCTCCCCTCACGGTGAAGTATAACAGATGTGATGTTGGCCAGCGAAGGCGAAGAAGAACGAGAGGGTACTCGCTTCAAATTGCGTCTTTCAAAAGGTATGCTGTTTAAAGCTCGGTTCTCTTGTGTTTGTGCTTATCCACCCTGCCCCCTTGCTAGGGCTGCCTCAGCTTTGCTGAGAGGCACCAACCCGACCTTATTAAGTCGGGTTGGTGGGTGAAGACTGAGGCTTCAAACCCAAACAATGCTCATAACGGTATGCTTTTCACGAGATTGATTTTGAAGCGATTGCCCTGGGAAAACGGGCACAGAACACGCTCTGTGCCCGCAGTGAAGCTCTATTAGACGAAGCGCTTGCGTAACTCCGCACTGGCGTAGTCAAGCACCGAAACCGTGATGGCAATCATCCACACGGCGATACCGGCTGAACTCCAGAGGGACTGGTTGATCCACTGTGAGAGGATCTGCCCGATACCACCACCACCGACGAATCCCAGAATGGTGGACATACGCACGTTGATGTCCCAGCGATAGATGGTGAAGGATAGGTAGGGTGGAATGATCTGCGGCACGATCGCGTACATGATCGTTTGCAGGCCGTTGGCCCCGGTTGCTGTCACCGCTTCGATTGGGCCCGAATCGATGCTTTCGATCGACTCGGAGTAGAGCTTACCGAGAGCGGCGATGGTGTGAATGGTCAGCGCGATCACGCCTGCAAAGGGGCTCAGGCCGACCCAAATCACCGCAATGACCGCCCAGATCAGCGGCTCAATCGAACGAGAAACGTTCATGATGAAGCGGACGGCATAGTAGATCACCCGCGTGAGCGGGCTGCCCCACATCAAGTTGCGGGCTGCCAAGAAGCTGATGGGAAAGGCAAAGATGATGCCGAAGCTGGTCGCCATCAGCGCCTGGAAGATCGTGATGATCAGTCGGTTCAAGGCCAACAAGAAGTTTTCGGAAAGCTCATAGCCTGTGATGTCAATGAGTTGGCGGATGACCGCTTCATGTTCCTGGATACCAACAGCCTGGCCAGGGGTGTTGTAGCGAGGGGCTTCAAAGGCCAGTTCGAAGTTGCCGTCCGCATCGGTGACGACCGACAAGGTCTCGCCGTCGTAATTGGGCCGGAAGTCCTCACCGATCGGGTCTTCCCACCAGAGAACAACCTCTGTGTTGGGCACGAAACCTGTACCTACCAACATCAGGTCTGTTCCTGGCTCCTCAGTGCGATCCTCGTTCATCACCCCGCAGCCTGGTTCCAGCGTGATCTGCGCGCCAAACTCGTTATCGAGCTCACTCATCGAGCTTGCAATGGGGTCATCTGGGCAGGGCGCAAGGAAGGGCGTTGAGACGACTAGCACGTCTTCAATTGGGTCGATCGCCGCGTTCCAGGGCCATAGAATGCGGCTGAAGGTATCGAAGGTGTCGGAGAATTCGGTGAAGAACTTCTGGAGGTTGACCTCAGTCGCTTGCCACCCCAGTAGGTAGGTGAAGCTGAGAATCAATATCAGCGCAATGCGCGGATAGAACTTCTCAGCATCGCCAGCCAAGCTCACCGCAGAAAAGATCGTAAAGACGTAAAACAGGATCGCCACAACCAGCAGAACGATCCACAAGCCTGGAAAGACCTCAAATTCGGTCGTCACCTGGGCCCAGTACAACAGCAAGCCCATCACGACGGTCAAGCCGAAATAGCCAGCGCCCTGGCGGCTACGACCAATAAAAGCATGGCCCGCCCCTGGAATCAGGGCAAGGAGGCCGGTGACGATCGGGTTGCGTTTGATGGTCTCTTCTGGCGTAAAGAGGTCGGGTAAGTCCTGTGGGGGCCCACCGGACGGATTAAAATCGGGAGGTGCATCTGCCATGATCGTTGTCTCCTCTAACCCATGATGGAGCCAGGAGTGATGCGTTCTGCTTCCTGGCCGTAGATGTCTTTGAAGTCTTCATCTGTCATGTTGCGGATTTCCTCGCGGGTGCCCTCATAGACCAGGCGGCCATCTCGCAAGCCAATCACGCGTGTGCTGTAGCGCTGAACAAGGTCCAAGTAGTGCAGACTGCACAGCACCGTCATGCCATCTTCCCGGTTGAGCACTTCAAGCTGATCCAAGATCGAGTGGGCGAGCACCGGGTCGAGGCTTGCGACCGGCTCATCAGCGAGAATCATGGTAGGTTCTTGCATCAGGGCGCGAGCGATGCCTACACGCTGCTGCTGACCACCACTGAGCGCATCTGCGCGATTGTCCTTCTTGTCACTCAGACCAACGCGTTCAAGAGCAGCGAGCGCCTTGTCACGATCCTCTTTCGGAAAGTGATTCACTAAAGCATAGATCGGGTTGGTGTAGCCTAGCCGACCACTCAACACGTTGACCATCACTGTGGAGCGCTTCACCAGGTTGAACTGCTGGAAAATCATACCGATCTTGCGGCGCACTTTGCGCAGTTCTTCGCCGCGCAGCTCGGTGATGTCCACCCCATCCCAGATAATGCGACCACTGGTTGGTTCAATCAGGCGATTAATGCAGCGCAGCAGCGTTGACTTACCCGAACCACTCAATCCGATGACGCCTAGAAAGGCCCCGTCGGGGACCTGAAAGCTCACGTCTTTCAGGGCGGCGGTCCCGTTGTCGTAGACCTTACTTAAGTTTTCAACAACAAGCATGGCGATCCCCTTTAAAAAAAGGACCCCGCTGGGCGGGGTCCGAATGATCTAGATGGTGAGATTTACTCTTCGAGGAAGTCCTCAGCGCTGATACCGGCGGCATCGAGCTGCTGGCGGAACTCATCGTAGAAGTCGTTGCCCTGGCGCTCCAGGCCTGACCAGCTATACAGGTCTTCCAGAATAGCCAGGTCGGCTTCGGCACCAGCCATCTCGAGCAGGGCCTCGGTCACCTGGTCACGAACGTCCTGCGGAACGTGGGTACCAAAGCTGACGTTGTCGTTCGGGATGGGCGGGCTCTCAGAAATGACGGTTCCGCCGTCCGGAGCATCCTCATACCCCTCGATCCCACAGCGGGCGTCAACGAAGGTCGAACCGGCGTCGCAGTCGCCGTCGTAGATGGCGCGAACCACACCGTCGTGACCACCGGCGTCAACCACTTCGGTCAAGTCGGTGTCTGGATCAACGCCGTTGGCGCGCATGGTGATGCTGGGAATGATCCAGCCGGAGGTGGAAAATGCGTCTGGGCGGCAGAAGGTGCTGCCAGCCAGGTCTTCAACGCTCTCGATACCGGTATCGGCACGGGTAACCAACTGGCCCGCATAGGTGGAGCTACCGAAGCGAACCGAAACCAGGGCAACCTCGGCGCAGCCACGCTCGCTGGCCACAATGTAGCTGAAGGTGTTCAGCGCAACGGCGTCGGCTTCGCCGGCGCACAGCGCTTCAACGGCACCAACGTAGCTGGTGGGACGCTGGCCTCAAAGCTCAGGCCGGTGATTTCATTCAAACGAGCAGTGATGGCTTCGCCGCTGGCGAGAATAACGTCGGCGTCACCAGAGGGGACGAAAGCGAAAACGAAGGGACGATCTTCGGTGCCGATTTCCTCGGCCATTTCCTCTTCTTCGGCTGGTTCTTCCTCGGCCATTTCCTCTTCTTCGGCTGGTTCTTCCTCAGCCGGAGCCGCAGCGGTGCCACCACAAGCCACCAGGCCGAAGGCAGCGACCAGTACAATGGCCAGGAGGGCCGTCAAACGATTGCGAATCTTCATGCTTCAGTTCTCCTCTTTTGAGAAACTATGGACAGATGACTCTGTGGATGTTGTGCTGGCTAGGAGTACGCCGTCGCCGCCTGAGAAACAAAAAACGCCAGCCTCCGCGAGGGGAGATTCTGGGTTTCGGGGTATTGGTAGGAAGTCCCTATAGGACATATGTCCTGCACCAATGATTGGTGAGTACGATTCCTGGTTGCTTCCTGAGATGGCGAACGAAAAGTGTCAGCCATAATAAGGATGAAACTCCGGCGTGAGTTCTTCCCACACAAAATCCGAAGTCATTATAGACAATCGACACTGGCTTTGTGTTAAGAATGGCTAAACTTTAGTTTATGTCCTGTTACAGAATGGGCCAAGGTGTGCTTGGCCGGCACAGACTGCTTTTGTGAAATAAGACACAAGGTGATATACTCAGGTTGCTAATATAACGTTTATAAATATTGGGAGGTGTACTATAGAAACAAATACCGAAGTGTGATAGTTGAGTCTTAGTGTGGTATCTTAAGCTCTGTTTGCACGCGAGCTAAACACACGCCCACAAGATGTAAAAGGGTAGGCTGGAATGGCGGATGCGAGACAGAGCAGTGGTTTTGGAAAATACCCACTGGAACAGGTCGCACTTGGATTGTTGGTGCGTGGCCCCAAGCATGGTTATGGTCTTTATCAAGATTTTGTGACCCTGTTTGATTCCATCTGGAAGGCTGGGCAGACCAAGTTCTATGGATTGCTGACCAGTCTTGAACAGGACAAGCTCCTGAGTTTCGAGGTGGAACCACAGGACGGGCGACCCGCCCGCAAGGTCTATCGCTTGACGACACAGGGCCGTGAGCAGTTCATGACCTGGGTTTACCAACCGGTTGATTCAATCCGAGGGGTGCGCGTCGAGTTCATCGCGAAGTTGCGCTTTTTCAACATCCTGGACTTACCTGACGCGGATCACTTGATCAATGCACAGTTGGCGGTTTTTGAAGAGATCCTCGCTGAGTGGCGTGACCCCAGCCAAACCCTGGAAGAACAGACCGGTGACCATTTCTACCATGTGGTCGATGCCTATCGTCTGGGCCAAGTTCAGTTCATCATCAACTGGCTGCGCGAGTGTCACGCTGACCTCACGCGCATGTAACGCATCCACAACCATCCGCAACCTGTCCCCCAAGTCGTTGAGTTTCATGCTTTCTCTTTGCTTCAATTTGCCTTGGAGGGCACCCTATGCCAACAAGAAATATCCGCGTTTGGCTTATCTTCATCCTGACCTTGAGCCTGCTTGCTTGCGCTGCACCCGCCACCCCACCCGCCGATCAGGCTGCTGAGTCGGATAGTGATCCGCAGCGCTTGATTCTGGCGACCACCACCAGCACCGAAAACTCCGGGCTGCTGGCTTTCATCCTGCCAGTGTTTGAAGAACAATACAATGCTAGCGTTGATGTAGTGGCGGTTGGCACTGGCCAGGCCCTTGAGATTGGTGAGGCAGGTGATGCCGACGTTCTATTAGTACATGACCGGAGCCGCGAAGACATCTTTGTTGAGGCTGGAAACGCGCCAGCTCGCTACGATGTGATGTACAACGACTTTGTGATCATTGGCCCAGCCGTTGACCCTGCCGGGATTCGTGGGATGGAGGACGCGGCAGCCGCCTTCGCGCTCATCGCTGAGGCGGGCAGCCCGTTCGTCTCTCGCGGTGACGATAGCGGCACCCACTCCAAAGAGCTGTCGATCTGGGCCGCAGCCGGTATCGAACCCAGCGGCGATTGGTATCAGGCAGCCGGACAAGGGATGGGCGCGGTGATCACGATTGCCGACGAGCAGCAAGGGTACACGCTGAGCGACCGGGCCACCTTCATCGCCCGGCAGGCTGAGGGCGTCTCGCTGGAAGTCTTGCTAGAAGGCGATGAAGCTTTATTCAATCCTTACGGCGTCATGCCGATCAGCGCCGAACGCCATCCCGACGTCAATGCGGAGCTAGCCATGCAATTTGTTGAATGGCTCATCAGTGTGGAAACTCAAGAGATGATCGCCAGTTTTGAAATCAATGGGCAGAAGCTCTTCTTCCCAGATTCAGACGCCTGGAACGCCGCCCAATAGGCTCGCATCTATCACGTGTAGGGGGCCGGTCGTCCGATCCGACTGGCCCCAATCTGTTCGAGACAGGGGAAGCGGGTGAACATCTCATGAATACATTTGTAGAGGCGCTGCTTGAAGCTCTCCGCTTGATTTTGACGCTCGACCCAGTCGTGGTCGAGATTGCGCTGCGCTCGTTGCAGGTGACGGCTATTGCTCTGGTGATTAGTGCTGTGTTGGGTGTTCCTACGGGAGCATGGTTGGCGCTGACCCGCTTTCCTGGGAAACGCCTCTTCACCGCCTTTATCTACACTGGCATGGGGATGCCACCCGTCGTGGCGGGCTTGGCCGTGTATTTGTTGCTATCGCGTACAGGCCCGCTGGGCGATTTGGGCTGGCTCTTCTCGCTGCGCGCGATGGTCATCGCCCAGGTGATTATCGCCACGCCCTTGGTTGTCGGCGTCTCGATGAGTGCGGTCCTGGCGGTTGACCCGTCATTGGGGCAGCAGTTGCGAGCGCTCGGCGCGACCGTATTTCAATCGAGGCTGGCGGTTCTGGCGGAAGCGCGTGTCGGTGTGATTGTCGGTTTGGTGGCTGGCTTTGGCTCCATCATCTCAGAGGTTGGTGCGGTGATGCTGGTCGGCGGGAACATCGACGGTCGCACGCGGGTATTGACAACGGCCATCGTGCTGGAGACGCGCAAAGGCAATTTTGACCTGGCTATGGCTCTTGGTATTATTTTGCTAGGTCTGTCCTTCCTGGCAAACTTGGTCATGGCGCTTGGGCAGGGTAGGCTAAGCGAACCATCATGAGCATCCCAGTGACTGCGCCGTCTCCCTACGTCTATCAGATCAACGCCATTCAGCAAATCTATCAACGCCGCACCGTCTTGGACTTGGATGAGCTTCAGATTCGGCAGGGTGAGATATTCGCGCTGGTGGGGCCAAGCGGGGCAGGTAAATCAACCTTGCTGCGCATCCTGGCCTTCTTAGAGCGCCCGGCCTCAGGACAGGTGCATGTGCAAGTCGACGGCACAAACTGGATGCAAGACGAGATACCCATCGCGCAGCGACGCAAGATTGCGATGGTATTTCAGCGGCCTGCCCTACTTTCGCGCCCGGTCAGAGTCAACGTGGCTTATGGTCTGCGACTGCGCGGCAACTACGATGGTAAGGTGCGCGTGGAAGAGGCCTTGGAGCGCGTCTCGCTCACGCACTTGGCTGATGCCCTGCCACGCACCCTATCCGGCGGAGAGATGCAGCGTGTGGCTGTCGCACGCACACTGGTCTTAGAGCCGCAGATTCTCATTTTGGACGAACCAACCGCCAACCTCGACCCGACCAATGTGCGTATCATTGAAGAGTTGGTGCAAGATCAGAACCAGCGCTTTGGGACCAGCATCGTGCTGGTGACGCACAATATCTTTCAGGCACGCCGTCTGGCCGATCGCGTGGCGCTGATTATCGATGGCAAGTTGGTTGAAGTGGCCGCAACCGAGGATTTCTTCGAGAACCCCAAAGACCCTCGCACAGCGGCATTTGTGTCGGGCGATTTGATTTATTAGGAGAGTGTCATGGGATTAAAACGAGACGAATCTGGGCGGCTGCACATCGAGACGCCCTTGATGGCCGAATCATTGATGGATAAAACCCTCCTCCAGCAGACTGAAGCTGACAGCGTGTTTCGCCCGCTACCTGCCTTGCAGGTGATCAAACTGGGCGGGCAGAGCGTTATAGACAGAGGCCGTGAGATGGTACTGCCTTTGATCGACGAAATCGTGGAAGGCCGCAAGGAACACCAACTGTTGGTGATGACCGGCGGTGGTACGCGCAGCCGCCATGCCTACGCTATCGCGATCGATCTGGGGATGCCGACAGGTGTGCTGGCCAAGCTAGGGGCCGGAATCAGCGAGCAAAACGCCCTGATGATCTCCTTACTGCTGGCTCCCCACGGCGGTGTTCAGATCGCGCATCATGATCTGGTTAAGCTGGCCGCCTATATGGCCTTGGGTGCCATCCCAGTGATGGAAGCGATGCCCCCCTACGGGCTGTGGGAAAAACCACCCGATTTGGGGCGCATCCCGCCGCACCGCACCGACGTAGGAACTGTCTTGACTGCTGAAGTTATGGGGGCGGCGCGCGTGATCCTGGTGAAGGATGAGCAGGGATTGTTCGACAGCGACCCAAAGAAGAATCCGAATGCCGAATTCATCCCAGAGATTGCAGTCAGCGACCTGATTGAGCGCGATCTAGATGATCTGGCGGTTGAGCGCAGCATGTTAGACGTGCTGGCCCATGCTAAGAGCGTCGAAGAGGTTTTAATTGTCAATGGGCGTGAGCGGGGTAACCTGCTGCGTGCCCTGAATGGTGAGACGGTCGGCTCGCGCATTTATCGCCAGACCAGAACGAGCTAATCGTGCTGACGACGGCGACGGCGTTTCTTGCGCGATTTCTCCTCACGGCGCGCGTCTTCATCGGGGATGATCTCCAGCGCCAGGCCGTCAATCAACGCGTGGGCAACTTGCCGACGAGCCTGGGTGACGATCCGTTGGAAGGTGGAACGCGACACGCCCATCTGCTCAGCAGCCTCCACCTGAGACAGACCTTCCAGGTCGGCCAGGCGCAGCGCCTCAAGTTCGTCCTCACGCAAGGGAATCCGCTCCAAACCAGCGAGGGATTGTCCGGCTGGCTTGAAGACGCTGTTGTTGGCAGGGTGGCCGATGGTGCGCCGTTTACGCGGACGCGACATGCGAATTAGTCGTGCTTGCGCTCATGATGATCCTTGCGGCGCTTCTTGCCGTGGTCGTCATCATCATCATCGTCGTCCTCTTCTTCCATCGCCAGGAAGACCAGTTCGGCCTCAATGGCCTGGGCCAGCTCTTCCAGCTCCTTACGGCGGAAATGCTCCTTGTAGAGGCGGACATCAGTCCCCAGGGTGGCCACAACGGAGAAGCGGGGGCGACGGCTGCCACGCTTACTGCGACGACGTTCACGAACGAAAATCTTGCTCATATGGTGTCATCCTCGGATAATGGGTTGCACAGGGTAAGATTTTGGGCATATGCCCATAAAAAGTGTAGCGAGATGATCAAGGATTGTCGAAATGCTGTTTATTGGCCTGGATGACACCGATAACGCTGAGTCTCGTGGGACGGGGCGGCTGGCCCGTATGATTGCTGAGGACTTGGCGCGGAACTTCCACCTGCACGGCGTGATCCGTCACCAGCTTGCCAAAGACGCGGCGATTCCGATGACGAAGAAGAACAGCAGTGCGTCGATCATGTTGGGGACGCCAGCGGGCTTCACAGCGAATGGCTTGGTCGACCGGATCAAGACCTTGATGTTGGCTGACTTCATGCCTGGCAGCGATCCTGGCCTGTGTGTGGCGACCGCCGTCTCGCCCGATGTGATCGCTTTTGGTCAGCGGGCCAAGCAGCAGATCATGACTCAGGAGGATGCTCGTCATCTAGCTGAACGAAGTGGCCTAACCTTGCTCGGTTTGGGCGGGACCGAAGACGGCGTGATCGGGGCATTGGCGTCGGTCGGATTGGCAGCCAGCGGCGACGATGGCCGTTACATCATCGTTGGCCGCTCAAGGGAGATCAGCGGTGAATTACCCGTGGCTGAGGTGTTGGCAGCGGGGATCGATGTGGTGCAAACGCCAGGCGGTGAGATGGTCAGTGAGGGCCTGATTGCAATCGATAAGCTGCGCCCTGCCCGCCGAGGAGGCCAAGCCGTCGCCTATGTAGAGTGGGATCAAGGAGTGTGGCGGCATATCCGTTATGAATAGTGTGCCAGCCGAGAAGGGACAAGCAGATGTCAGGGACGCTCAGAATTAAGCTGTTGGCGATGCTCAGAGAGGTGACTGGCGACGCGGAGATCGGCATTCCCTTGCCGAATGACGCAACGATCAGCGATCTTTTGGAAGAGATACAGAAAGACTACCCGGCCTTGTACGCCCGGCTCGTTGCCCCCAACGGTGATTTAGTGGACGACGTGCATATCTATCGCAATGGGCGTAACGTCACCTGGATTGAGGGACTCAACACAGCCATTTCACCCAGCGATGTCATCACCTTGATCCCTCATCTGTCCTTTCCAAACGATCATTCGAAGCGGAAATAACCCGTTGCAGACTATCCCGCTTGCAAGGCGCTTCCTACGCCGCCTATAATGATGCACAACTTCGTCCTAGTTTAGGTGGAATGAGCGATATGCCCGATACGATCAAGATCAAACTGCTGGCCACTCTCCGCGAACTTGCAGGCGGCCACAAGGAACTCGACTTAGCTTGCCCTCCTGACTCGACTGTCAACGACTTAATCGCGACCATTCAACAAGCTAGCCCACCCCTGCATGGCAAGATGATTGGCGCGGATGGCGAATTGACAGGGATGGTCCACATCTTTGTCAATGGGCGAAACATCGACTGGCTGGACGGACGCGAAACGGTGATCACACCGAAGGATGTCATCACCTTGATCCCGCCCGTTGCTGGTGGCTAAACACGCAAAAGCCAGACGATCCCCGTCTGGCTTTTTGTATGGGCCTTTCTTCAACTGCTACTGCCGAGTTAGGTTCGGTTCTTCAATACCCAAGAAGCCCTCGGAAACCAATTGCCAGTCAATCTGCACCATAATCTTGTCGTAAGTGTCATGCGCACGCGTGTGGCAGGAGCGTGCTGTCCAGCCGAACGTACCGCGTGGCCCGGTGTATCGGCAGAACTTGAACTGCACGAACTGGCCTTCACGGTACAAGGTAATGCCAATATTGATCGACCCATCATCGCTGATGTCTTTGCCGGCTAACAAGACCGAAAGCGAAATATAATCGTTTGGCTGTCCATTGCTGATTGGGACCGCCCGGAAAAGAAGCTCGTCATCGCCATTGGCCTGGAACACGAACGCATCGTCTCCGCTGTAGGCTAGAGGCGTCAGCATGAAGCCATCGCCGCCCCCACTGGCTTGCCACTGCCAGGGCATTGGATCGGTGGCAGCATTGAAGTCACTGCCATCAAGCAGCATGGCGACCGGATTCTTGGCACTTTCGGCGGCAACCGGCTCGGCCACGATCCCGAAAACCCCAATTATGATTAAACCTGCTACGATCCCTGAAAGAAATGTTTGTCGCATCATCGCACCTCATCTGATTTCCTCGATTGGATTACTTTCAGTGTAGGGAAAGGACTGATGATCCTGATGCGATGTGTGATGCATTCTAGATTCATTGACTTGTGCAATTTCGAACTAGTCCACCTGTCTGATAGCGACCTCGGATTCAATCATTGACGTCTGATGTGCGCTGGTTATAATGGGCGCACTGCTTCAGAACAGACTATTCCAGATCGAAATGCCTAAAAAACGCAGCATCTATCTTGAAGATTTGCCCATGAGTGAAGCCTGGGAGCGCTTTGTCAGCGCGCTGAGCGCCGCCGATCTGTGGGGGGCTTTCCCCGGCGAAGCGATCCCTTTGCATGAGGCACTGGGCCGCGTGACTGCGGAACCCGTTTGGGCGCGCCTCTCCGCACCGCACTATCATGCGTCGGCTGTAGACGGCTACGCGGTGTATGCAGGCGACACACAGGATGCTACGGAAACCCATGCAGTCAGCCTGACTGAGATTCAGGCCGATGCTGACATTGAGGGCGTCGAGCGCCCGGCGCAGGCGGTCAACACGGGGCATCCGCTGCCTGCTTGGGCCAACGCGGTTATCATGATCGAGCATGTGCAGCCGAGCGACGGCGCTTTGCTGATCCGAGCGAGCGTTGCGCCTTGGCAGCATGTGCGAGCGATGGGCGAAGACATGGTGGCGACCCAACTGGTGCTGCCTGCCAATCACCGTATTCGCCCGGTTGACCTGGGGGCGATTGCAGGCAGCGGCCATGCGACCGTTAGCGTCAGGCGCCGCCCACGCGTGGCAATCATCCCAACTGGGTCCGAGTTGATCAGTGCAGAGCACGCGGCGGAAGGCCAACTCTATGCCGGCCAGATTATCGAGTACAACAGCCTGGTGCTGGGAGCGCAGATCAGCGAGTGGGGAGGCGTGCCCACTCGCTGGCCAATCGTCGCAGATGAGTACGATGCGATCAAACAGGCCGTGACGGATGCCGCCCAAGATCACGATTTGGTATTGATCAACGCCGGATCGAGTGCGGGCAGCGAAGACTACACAATCCACGTGGTGCGTGAACTGGGGGAGGCGCTGGTACATGGGATCGCTATCCGCCCAGGCCACCCAGTCATCTTCGGGATGATCCATCTGGACGACCGGCAGGTGCCCATCATTGGTGTGCCAGGTTACCCGGTTTCAGCCGCTTTGACCGGAGAGATCTTTGTACAGCGCATGCTTAGCCGCTGGGCGGGGCAGCCTGCCCCCGAACGTCCCCAGATCAGCGGCACGCTCAGCCGGAAGATCAACTCGCCGCCTGGTGATGACGACTTTGTCCGCGTGACAGTTGGTCGAGTGGATGATCAGGTGATTGTGACGCCTCTAGCGCGCGGCGCCGGGGTGATCAGTTCGCTGGTGCGGGCCGACGGGATCGTGCGGGTGCCACGCTTCTCGGAAGGGCAGGACGCTGGCGATCAGGTCCTCGTTGATCTATACCGACAGCCGCCAGAGATCGATCGCACCATTGTCGCCATCGGCTCGCATGACCTCACACTTGATCTGCTGGCCCAGTTTCTTGCAGAGCGTGCACCAGGGATGCGCCTGACCTCTGCCAATGTGGGCAGCCTGGGCGGTCTGGTAGCGCTGCGCCGGGCTGAAGCCCACCTCGCCGGGGCCCATCTGCTGGACCCGGAAACCGGCACGACCAACTGGCCTTACATTGAACGCTACCTACCGAATGCTGATATCAGGGTGATCACCCTGGTGGAACGCCAACAAGGCTTGATCGTTCCGCCAGGCAACCCGAAAGGCATCGCTGATCTGACGGACCTCCCCCGCCATGACTTGCAGTTTGTCAATCGACAGCAGGGAGCAGGGACACGCGTTTTGCTCGACTACCTACTCGATCAGTCTGAGATTGAGGCAGAAAGGATCAGCGGTTACGAGCGCGAGGAATATACCCATCTAGCGGTGGCCGCCGCAGTCGCCAGCGGCGCTGCTGACTGCGGGCTGGGGATTCAGGCGGCTGCGCGTGCCCTGGAGCTGGACTTCGTGCCCATTGCAGAAGAGCGCTATGATCTGGTGATCCCGCGCCAGCACGCCGAGAGCGAACTCCTGCGCCCCTTGCTCGATCTGTTAGCCGATGCCGACTTCCGCGCCGCGATAGCTGCTCTTCCCGGCTATAGCACCGCTCGTATGGGGCAGGTCGTGGAGCGGCCAGGTTGATCTCCAACACGCCATGACCAAGAGCGACAGCCCATTTTTCAACCTTGTTCCGCCGGAAGAGGCCCGTCAGCTTCTGCTCAGCCGCATTCCAGCAATCAGCGATGTGGAGCGTCTACCCGCTGGTCAGGCGATGGGGCGTGTGCTGGCTGCGGATGTCATCTCGCCGCAAGACCTACCGACCTTTCGGCGTAGCACAGTCGATGGATATGCAGTACAAGCCGCTGACACCTTCGGAGCGAGTGACAGCTTGCCCGCCTATTTGCAGGTTGTTGGCGAAATCCCGATGGGGCAGGCTGCTCAGATTGACATTGGCAAGGGCCAGACGGCAGAGGTGCATACCGGTGGCATGCTGCCCGACAGCGCCGACGCAGTTGTGATGATTGAGAACACACAGCCCGCAGGTGAGCACGAAATTGAAGTGCGGCGAGCCGCCGCGCCCAAAGAGAACGTCATTGACGTGGGCGAGGACATCAGCAGCGGCACGCCGATCTTGCGGCAAGGCCACATTCTGCGCGAGCAAGACATCGGTGGCCTATTGGCGCTAGGGATTGTCGAGGTGGATGTGGTTCGCAAACCGCGCTTGGCCGTCTTCTCTACTGGCGACGAGATCATTGACCCGGCCCAAAGCCCACAAATCGGTCAGATTCGCGACATCAACAGCACGACGGTGGCTGCACTGGCAGCGAAGGCTGGTGCCCAGGCCGATCGTCTGGGAATTCTGCCCGATGACTTCGACACAATCTACGAGCGGGTGAAGGCCGCCTATGATGAAGGCTACGATATGCTGGTGCTCTCGGCAGGGAGTTCGGTTTCCGTGCGCGATGTGACCGCCCAAGTTTTCGATCAACTGGGCGAGCCGGGTGTGTTAGTTCACGGGATCGCCACCAAACCAGGTAAGCCCACCATCATGGGGCTGGCCGGGCGTGTCCCGCTGATGGGCCTGCCTGGCAACCCAGTCAGCGCGTTTGTCCAGTTTGTGATGAACGGCCAGCCAATACTGTACACTTTGCAAGGCACGCTGCCGCCGCGCCGCCTGCGGACCCAAGCACGGCTTTCGGTCAACCTGGCCAGCGTGGCCGGACGTGAGGATTACGTTCCGGCGCGGCTGAGTGACGATCCTGCTGGATTGATAGCCGAGCCGATCTTCTTCAAAAGCAATCTGATCTTTAAACTGGTCGAGGCCGAGGGACTGATCCGTGTCCCACTGAATAAAACGGGGTTAGAAGCAGGTGACTGGGCTGAGGTCATCCTATTTTGAGAGGGTGCGCGGTAGCAAAATGGTGAAGGTACTGCCCTCTCCGACGACGCTGTCGACTTGAACCTCGCCGCCGTGCTGCTTGATAATCGCGTCTACGATTGACAAGCCCAATCCGGTACCCTCTACCATGCGGTGTTCTTTTTTAGCCACTCGGAAAAAGGCCTCGAAGATTTTCTCTATGTCGTCTTCGGGGATTCCAAGCCCAGTGTCCTTGATCCAGATGCGATCGACCTGATCCTCTCGGATACAGCCAATCGTGACTGTGCCGCCCTCTGGCGTATACTTGATCGCATTCGAGACGAGATTCTCGAGCACGCGCAGCATCCGAGAGCTGTCAACATGGGCCAGCATCTCGTACCCTGGTTCCTCCATGATGACGGTGATCTGGCGTTCTTTCGCCATCATCTCGTAAGTCTGACGGGCTTGTTCTAACAGCCAGCCGATCAGAACCGGTTCGATGTAGAGTTCAAGGCCAGTTTCGATCTGGGCGAGATCAAGCATATCTGTGATGAGGATCTTCATCCGACGAAGCCCGGTCCGCATGTGATAGGTGTACATCGCCCGGTTCTCGGCGATCTCATCCATGGTGCTCACTTCCAGAATATCGACGTAGCCGGAAATCAGCGTCAGCGGATTCTTGAGATCGTGTGTGGCAGACTGCATGAACTGGGTCTTTAGCGCGTCCAGCGATTGATAATACTTCTCGATCTGTTCGCGCTGGCGAACCAGGGCCAGATGGTTTTCGATCCGTGCCAGGACCTCACGCCGCCGAAAGGGCTTGGTGACGTAATCAACGCCGCCCAGATCAAAGGCGCGGACGATGTCATCCGTATCATTCAAGGCACTGATGAAGATGATCGGAATGCCCGCAGTCTCTTCGTTCTCTTTCAGTCGGGCTGCGACCTCAAAGCCGCTCATGTCGGGCATCATAATGTCGAGTAAGATCAGATCGGGCTGCGGATTGGTCGCGGCTTTCAGCGCGAGCTGCCCATTGATAGCAGGGCGGACGTGGTAGCCTGCGTCCTCTAGCAGGGTAGTGAGCAAGTCTAGATTGGCTGGCGTGTCGTCAACAACCAGAATGTCAGCTTGCCGCGCCATTCCGGGCCTCCTCAATGATGGTTTGGAGCGTATCAAAACGGTACTGACGTACCAGCCCCATGAGTTGTTCTGCTACCGAAGGATACTCGCCCTGGATGGTGTTGACCAGACGCAGCACTTCCTGCCGATCGACGCCAATCGCGGCGTCTTGCAGCGCTTGCAGCCACTCAACGGGAAGCCTCGACAAGGGGACATGCACCGTTTCGCGACTTGTTGGGTGTTTGGGATCGGCCTTTGGAAGGGGAGCCGATTGCTCGAAGCTGACGTCTAAGTGTTCGGCCATCTTGTGCATCACAACCTGTTCGCGCACGGGCTTGCGAACGTAGTCATCACAGCCGCTGGCGAGCACCGCCTGACGCTCATGTTCGAGGCCGGAGGCAGTTAGCGCGATGATGACAGGCTTCTCACCGCCAGCGCTCGCCTTAATCTGGCGAGTCGCTTCATAGCCATCCATCACGGGCATGCGCATGTCCATCCAGATCAAATGCGGCGTCCATTCCTTCCATCTATCGATGGCATCTCGCCCATCGACTGCCTGACGCACCAAAAAACCCGCCGCTTCGAGCCAGGTGGTGACCAGCCGAGCATTTTCTGGAATGTCGTCAACCACCAACACGCGGTAGCGATCGCGCTGCTCCGGGATCAAGCGGGTGATGCGCCCAGTCCCTTTCGGGAGGGTGATCTGATCGCGATCAGCGACTGCGATTGGGACTTGCAATTGGAACAGACTGCCTAGCCCAACAGCACTTTGCAGGTTGATCTCTCCACCCATCAGGTGAATGTACTCGCGGGTAATCGTCAAACCCAAGCCGGTGCCTTGTTGAGAGGCGACCCCGGCATCAGTTTGCATAAAGGGCCGGAAGATTTCCTTCTGATCTACTTCGCTGATGCCGATGCCGGTGTCTTCGATTTCGACCACGAGGTGAGGCTTGGGGCGGTCGTCGTAACCCACCCGCAAAGAGATGCCACCGACATCCGTGAATTTGATAGCATTGCTCAGTAGATTGATCAGCACTTGGCGTAGTTTGCCTTCGTCGGCCAGAACGTATCGCGGTACTTCGGGGGCAATCCGTGCGATCAGATACAGGTTCTTATTTTTGGCGCGCATCTCGAACATGCTGCGCAGCGTGTCGATCATGAAGTGTAGATCGAATGCGGAGGTGTTGAGCAGGGCCTTGCCTGCCTCGATCTTAGACATCTCAAGGATGTCGTTGAGTAGATCGAGGAGATGTTCGCCGCTGCGTTGGATGATCTCTAGATGAGAGTGACTTTCTTTGGACAGGTTTGTATCTGTGCTAAGGACTTCTGCAAAGCCAAGGATCGCGTTCATCGGGGTGCGCAGCTCATGACTCATATTGGCCAGGAAGACACTCTTTGCGCGGTTGGCTTGCTCGGCACTTTCCTTGGCGGCGCGAAGTTCGCGCTCAGCTTCTTTCTGATCGCTGATGTCGCGTAGGCTAAACAGCAGCTTGGAGCGTGTTTTGGGGAGCTTGGCGACAATCGAAAGGGCCAGGTCTGCATGAAACAACTCGCCATTTTTGTGCTGCGCCATAATTTCCAGGCGGCGTGGGATGCGATCATCCACCAGAGCTTTGATCGTCGCAAGGAGGTGTTCGCGGGCGTCGGGCTTGATGACCTGCACCACCGATTCGCCAAACAACTCATCAGGGTAATAGCCGAACAGGCCGCTAAAGGCCAGGTTGGACTGCTGAATTGCACCTTCGGCATTGGTCACCAGGATGGAATCGCTGCTGTTATTCAGAATCGCTTCGACGTCTTGCTTGAGCTGGCGTAGGTGCTCCTGACTCATGCGCAGCGATTCTTCTACACGGCGCCGCTCCGTGATGTCTACGCCGACTATCGAAGCGGCAACCACCTTCCCTTTGCGCCAGACGGGCGCAACCCGATTTTCGTACCAGATGGTTGCGTTGTTCTGAGCCGCCAAGCCGCGTGCTTCAAAGCGGCTTAAGACCTGCTTTGAGAAGACGGCATCGAGCGCCCCATCAATTTTGGGATGATCATCAGACAGGGTGAGATCGGAGAACTGTTTCCCGACCAAATCATTCGGGTGCGATCCACCAATCAATTGCGAGCCACCATGCCAGATGAGGATGCGCCCTTCGTGGTCCACCGTGGCGATGAAACCCGGCATCGTTTTAAGGACCGAAACGATCTGCTCATTGGTCTGTTCAGCGTGGTCGTTGCCGTTAGCATGGGGGAAGGCTCGGATGCAAGCGGATGCGACCAGCCCAACAATTTGTAGATTGCTCAGCGCCGCATCGGGAAGGTCGCTTGTGTGGCCAATGATGAGGACAAAGGGCGAGATTCCGACGGCCACCTGTGTGGCACGATCGTTGATGATTGGGCGCTCCACAACGAGCGCCTGGTGGGCCTGATCCAGATCGATCTCTACCGACCCGCTTTGTGCAACAATGATGAAGCCCGGACGCTCGCTCGACAAACGCAGGACGCAGCCCGCAGTAGCGTTAGTGATGGTCAGGGCTGCATCTAGCGTGCGATTGATCAGACTAGGTAGGGTCGCCTGGCGCCGGATAGGCTGTAGTAGCGGTAATAACTGCTCGGATGCCGAGGCTCGCACACGAGTATCCTCTGTTAGGTCGGCAACGTGACCGTAAATGTTGTCCCTTGATCTAGCTCACTGTTGACCGAGATGCTGCCCTGGTGTTTCTCGCTGATGGCTTAACAATTGACAAGCCAAGGCCGGTTCCTTCAACCTGTTCCTGCTTGTTTCTCTCAATGCGCTGGAACTTCTTGAACAGGTTTGGCAGGTCATCCTCGGGAATGCCAGGTCCCGTGTCAACTAATCGAATAATAACCCTGTCTCCCACTACAGCGCCACTCAGGGAAACCCACCCCCTGCCGGGCTGAACTTGACGGCATTGCTCAGTAGATTGGTCAGGACTTGTTCGATGCGCGGCAAGGATTGAGGCGAAGTGAGGGTTTGGCTGGGTCCTTGGATACCTGCACAATAGGGATGTCCTTGCATCTAGCGCTTTCTGATACGATCGTCCTAGAACCGCTGGGATGCTGTATTGACTTCAGTGCGGAGTCTCGTTAATGTTGGGCAGCGTGATGGACAATGCTCAACCAAGAGAGATACACTAATGGACCAGTCGGACGCATTAAACCAAGCTCGGCAGTTCATTGAGCAAGGCAAACCGGAAAACGCGCGGACTCTGCTGGCTGAGGCGCTGCGCAACAATCGTGACGACCTCACCGCCTGGACTTTGTTCTACCGGGTGGCCCATACTCAGGACGAACGCACTCACTGTCTACAACAAGTCCTACGGCTCGACCCGGCCAACGCCTGGGCTGCCGCTGAACTCCAACGGATACAGTCTGCGCCCCAAACTTCCTCAGACTCTGATGAGGTACAGCAGCAGATCGCCCAACTCTCTCAGCAGGTCAAATCCTTGTCGGATGAATTTGTCCGCTATGAGCAGTATGAAATGGCGGAAGACAAGCGCGAACGGCGCAGCGGCGGCGTGATCGCTGTACTGGTCTTTGTGGGCACCCTGCTCGGTACGCTGTTTGGGGCCGTTGCCGACTTCGGTGGCTCACTGGAGACGATCGATAACCTGCGCTCCCTGACCTATCCGAGCCTGTGCCTGGTAGGCAGCAGCACGATCCTGGGTGATGAGGTGCCGATGGCCAATCAGTGGCGTGAGGCCTATGAAGCCGCCAACGATGTCAATGTCCAGATCAACTCGATTGGGTCGGTCAACGGGATTGACGCGGCAGTCAATGGGGAGTGTGTTCACATTCTGGCCATGTCGGAGCCAATGACGGCTTCGCAATACCAACGGCTGACCACCAGTGGTGTTGAGGTCCAATGTGCGGCTGAGATTGGCTATGATGTGGTCGCCTTTGTCACCGACCCAAACAATCCTATCGAAGACATGGATCAGGAGCAGTTGCAGAATGTACTGCTCGGTCGGACGCTAGAATGGTGGCGCGTCGCGGGACGAAGCGAAGGTCAAATCTGGATCATGGCCCGTTCGGGCAGCGGCACCACTGAGTTTGTGCTGCGCAACATGGGCTACAATCCGACGCCAGAGCAGGAGTTTCCGCCGGATGCCAACTATGTGGTCTGTGATGGCAACACGGATTGCTTGAACGATGTCCTCACGACGCCGGGTGCGTTGTTCTGGGTCAGTGTGTCTTGGCTGCGTACGCAGCCAGAGGAGTACCTGCACCTGATCCCGGTGCGTAAAGGTGGCGGTGTTGATGCGGTGCTGATCGACCCGCTGGAAGCGGATGTCGATCTGGCGCAGTATCCAACGGCGCTGATTCGTCCCCTCTATATGTACGTCGTTGACAATACCGGCGGCGATACCGATGCCACCGCCCGCGCTCAAGACTTCCTGACCTATGTGCGTGGTGTTGAAGGGCAGCAAATCCTGGAAGAGTCGTCCTTCTTTACCCACTTCAATCGCCCAGTTGATCTAACCGTGCCAATGCCACCAGGATTTGAGATCCCAGATGTGGGGCTGCGCGAGATTTGCCCTAACAATTAAGGTCGCCCAAGGTACTGGTAAGTGAGCACAAGGTTAGCCGAACGTTATAATCGGTTCAGCGATTGGGATGATAAACTGAGGATGATGTCATGAATTATCGTCAAGTCGGCGCTTCCGGGCTGCGCATCAGCGCGCTGAGCCTGGGTGGCTGGACCACCTTTGGGGGGAGCGTCAAAGAAACGGAAACCGCCCGCGAGATCATCGTCCGCGCCTATGAGGCCGGCATCAATTTTTTCGATATAGCCGACATTTACGCACGAGGTGAGTCCGAAAAGATGATGGGGCAGGTGTTAGCGCAATTTCCCCGCCATACACTGGTCGTCTCGTCCAAGGTCTTTTGGCCGATGAGCAAACACGTCAACGATCGTGGCTTGTCACGCAAACACATCATGGAGTCAGCGGAGCGCTCACTTAAGCGCATTGGCACAGATTACCTGGATCTCTATTTTTGCCACCGCTGGGATGAAGAAACGCCGCTCATCGAAACAATGCGTGCCATGCACGACCTGATCCAGCAGGGCAAGATTCTATATTGGGGGACTAGTGAGTGGGCAGCGGAGCAAATCCAAGAGGCTCAACATCTGGCCGAACGCTATAACTTGCATCCGCCTGTTCTCGAACAGCCACAGTACAATCTCTTTGCCCGTGCTCGCTTCGAGCAGTCGATCCTGCCGATGGCGAAGAAATGGGGCATGGGCCTGGTCACCTGGAGCCCGCTGGCCAGTGGGTTGTTGACTGGGAAATACGACGACGGGTTGCCAGAAGGTGCCCGCCTGACTGAACTGGAGTGGCTGCGCAAGCGCATCATGCGCGAGGGGACGACTGAGCTGGTGAAGCAGATGAAACCCATCGCGGAGGATTTGGGCATCACGCGGGCACAGTTGGCGATCGCCTGGTGCCTGCGTCAGGGTGGCATCAGCAGCGTGCTTACCGGTGCGACCAAACTCGGCCAGCTCGAAGCGAACCTTCAAGCGGCAGAGGTTGAGTTGAGTGACGACGTGTTGGAACAACTTGACCAGATTTTCGAGGCCGAATCGTTAATCGGCCTGTAACGATCTGGACGCCTGACGGAAGGCTGACCTGTCAGCAATTATGGCGAGACAAGCATCACGATCCGCGGACATTCAAAAGCTGCGCAGCCTGGCAGACGACCCTGATGAAGCGGCAGCTTTTGCGCTTGAGCTGTTGAGCAAAGCACGCAACAAGCAGGTGTTACTGGCAGCGCTTGAGACACTGGCTGACACGTCCCATGACAATCGATTGGTGCGCCCTGCCTTGATCGAATGCTATGCAGACTACAGCCAGAACGCTGTCAAGCGCGATCCGGCGGCACCGGTCCGGGCAGCCTGTTTGCGGGCGCTACGCCCGGTCGCGGTTCAGGTTGACTTGCCGCTGTTGGAAGCCGCTGCCCAGACCTATGAAGAGGTGCCTCCCGGCTTTCACGAAGAGGCTGGTGTCTTGCGGGCGACTGCTTTGACCGTCATCAACGATCTGGATCAGCACCTGGCAAGCTTTCACGCCGCGCGCTTACTCTATGATCCACGCGATGCGCAGTCGATGGTGATGTCCGGAGAACCCGCCTTGACAGCTGTTGCGGTGCTGGCCAATGCTGATCAACGCCCACTGATCTACAGCTACGCTTTGCAAGACGATCAAAACGTCGTGGGTGAGGCGGTCTCAGCAGCCCTGCGGGCGCTGGCTGAAATCCCTGGTTCGTTGTTGAGTGCCCTGGTTGAGCGGCACCAAGATAGTCTGGACGATTTGATCCTGGCTGGTCTGTTCGACTGCCTGCTTCGTCATCCTGACGGTAGGGACTATCAGGACCTCGTGGCAAGCTTCTTGCGTGAGACGCGGCGTTTTGCCCTACACCGCTATTTGGCTACCGAGATCGTCGCGCAACGTCAGCCTGCCTGGCTGGATCTACTTCGCTCCGCTGCGCTAGACGAAAAGGCCACCCAGCGGCGTGAGAACTACATCGAGGCGATCGAGCTGTTGGCCCATGAACCCGAGTGGAAGCCCCTCCTTGAGAAACTGAAAGCGACTTAGATGCCTAGCCTGAAAGTCAACGACATCTCCATGTTCTACAAAGAGCGCGGCGATGGCCCTGCCTGCATCGTAACGCACGCGGCCACCGTCACCCACGAAGCGATGAGCTGGGCGGAGCGTGTCGTGCGCCGCAATGGCTTCCTTACAATCCGCCCCGACCTGCGTGGACATGGCCAGAGCGAAAACCCTGCGCCTGACCTGCATATGACCCGCTTGGTGGCTGACATGGAGGAGTTCATCTACCTGCTTGGTTACAGTACAGTGCATGGATTCGGCTACAGCCTGGGTGGTGGCGTGTTGTTGAACACCGCTTTGGAACGCCCTGGTCTCTTTCGCTCGCTGGTGATCATCGCGTCTAACTACCGCTTTCCAACCCATGAGCGGGTGCTGCAAGCGATCGGCCCGATGGAGCGGTGGACACCTGCCATGAACGCAGTCTTCCATCCTGAAAAGGGTGCGGCGATCGGTTGGGATAAACCGCTTGAAGCCTTTGCCCAGGTCCCCTGCCCTAGCCTGATCATCGCGCCAGATCGCGACCAATTCAACGATGTTGAGGACCTGGTGGCCTTGTACCGAGTCTTGCCGAACGCTGAGCTGCTGGTCCTGCCCAAAATGGATCACTATGAGTTGGTCAACCACCCCTTGATCCTGGAGGCGCTCGACAGCTTCTACAGTCGAGTGCCTAAGACCCAAGGCCCGCGCTAGGCTGCGATATGGGCTAAACGGCTTGGTCGGGCAAATCCCCATGCTAGCAAGGTCAAAACGCGCTACACTCCATTTGATGCTAGAGTATTGTTGAAGTTTATCTTCTAAATGACTAGAATCTCAGAAGGTCATAACGCCACATAAGAGTCGTTCGTCATCCGAGGATGGTGAACTTCAGAACTGGGTTCTCGGTAATGAGCGGTGATTTCAGAACCCAACTTACGAGTCTACTCCAAACACTCCACCACGATAATCGCCACGTATTAGAACGAGACATCAACGAGATTATTGCTGCACGAGTGGACGATCTGGAGGCGGCGCTCAGCACGCTTGAGAACAATGAGGCGGCACCGTCGCTTCGGATTGCTCTGTGTTGGGTTGTGCTTGAGTTAGACCCGGAGCAAGCTCTGCCCGGTTTGATTCGAGTATTGACGAACCCCCATCACGAACCGCCGGTTCGCCAAGCGGCGGCTGCCGCCCTCAATGGGCATCCCGCCGCGCTGCAAAGCCTGCTAAAGATCGCGCGGAGCGACCCTGACCCAAGGGTGCGTGGCAATGTCATCGGGAGCCTGGCCTGGTTCCATGATAGTGACGATGTACTCAACACCTTGCTGCACATCTTGCGCGAGGACCGTAATCAGCAGGTCAAGCTGTGGACGATTCATGCGCTGGGTTGGCTCGATGATCCGCGCGCTGTTGATCCCCTCATAAATCTTCTCTCCAATCGTAAGCAGCATCCTGAGCTACGGGCGCAGGCCGCCGAGTCTCTGGCGCTCTTGAAAGCGACGGGCGCTGTCCCGGCTTTGATTGAAGCTTTGTATGATGACCATGCCGATGTACGCTTCTGGGCGGTTTTTGCATTGGGCCAGATTGGCGACCAGCGCGCCCTGCCCATGCTGGAGCGTCTGGCTCAGCGCGACACCCAGCGCACCCCCGGTTGGTGGGAAGTGGGCCTGGAAGCCGCTGCCGCCATTCAGATGATCCTCAGCCGTCATCGGCAGTAGCAACCCCCACTGACCCTGTCTGAGCGCGTGGTCGCTTCTGAAAGCTTACAAGCTGTCGTTTTTGGCTTGAAACATGCCAGTGGTTCTGTGGAGTGACAGCATGAACGATCCATTGCACGTTACATGGATCATCACAGAAACAGGCGGACTCACTCCTTTACACCATTCTCTCCGCTCTGACTTTGACGCAACTCAATGCCCGACGTTGTAATCACCTATCGAGGGGGATGTGAGTGGATGTGATTCGTGTCGCTTCACAGTCCGATGCACACGCTCTCGCTGGGGCAATTGCTGCGGCTATCCGTGCACACCTTCAGGCCGAGGTTCAGGCGGTCGGCCCGATGGCCGTTAATCAAGCCAGCAAAGCAATCATCATCGCACAAGATTGTCTCGCTCGTGACAACCTGCGGATCTATTGCATCCCGCGGTTTCAGCAAATCGAAATCGACAAGGAGGCGCGCACCGCTATCGGTTTTGAGGTCGCCTTTGTGGAGATTTCGGACGAGAATCGGCCTAATCCAAATGGGAGCACGCCTTGACGGCTGGTGCTCCCATTGTGATGGTCGCCTATTCGTAGCGTTTTTCGCGGATGACCTCCTGGGCCATCGCGATGAACTCAGCGAGGGGCAGCGCACCCTTGTCGTCGCCACTCCGCATGCGAAGGGCCACAGCGCCTTCTTCCATCTCGCGGTCACCAACGACCAGCATATAGGGGATGTAGCGCTTCTGGGCGTTGCGAATCTTCTTGTTCATCCGGTCGCTGGAGTCGTCAAACTCCGCGCGGATTCCTGCCGCACGCAGATCAGCGGTGATCTGGCGACAGTAGTCGTAATGCTCATCCGTGATCGGGATGACCACCGCCTGCACCGGAGACAGCCAAACCGGGAACTTTCCGGCATAGTGCTCGATCAAAAAGCCAATCAAACGCTCATGGGTGCTGAGCGGTGCGCGGTGGATGCACAGCGGCGTCTCTTCCTCACCCTCTGAGTTGACGAACGTCAGGTCGAAGCGACCCGGCTGGGCGAAATCGACCTGGTTGGTGGCCAGGGTGAACTCACGTCCGATGGCGCTGTAGACCTGCACGTCGATCTTGGGACCGTAGAAAGCCGCTTCATCGGCCACCTCTACAAAGTGAACATCATTGTCGCGCATCACGTTGCGCACCAGGTCTTCCGTCTGCTGCCACAGCTCTGGATTATTGATGTACTTCTTGCCCAGCCCGCGCGGATGATGCGTGCTGAGGCGCATCACGTATTTCTCGATGTCCAGAATGCGGAAGTACGCCAGGTACATGTTGACCACATTGATGAACTCCTGCTCAAACTGCTCGATTGAGCAATAGATGTGAGCGTCGTTCATTTGCAGCGAGCGTACCCGCATCAGGCCGAACAACTCGCCCGATTTCTCATAGCGGTAGCAGGTCCCGTACTCGGCCAGCCGTATCGGAAGTTCGCGATAGCTGCGTGGGCGACTGCCGAAGATCTTGTGGTGCATTGGGCAGTTCATGGGCTTGACGAAATAGCGCACACCCTCCAATTCCATCGGTGGGTACATGCTTTCTTCATAGTAGGGGAGGTGCCCGCTCCGCAAGAACAAATCCTCTTTGGAGAGGTGAGGCGTGCGCACCCGATGGTAGCCTGCATTCTCTTCCATCTCTTTGGCCAGGCCCTCCAACTCTTCGATCATGATGGCCCCATTGGGCAGCCACAGCGGCAGACCAGGGCCGACCTCCTCATCAAAGGTGAAGATGTCGAGTTCTTTGCCCAGCTTACGATGATCGCGTTTACGGGCTTCTTCAAGCTGTGTCAGGTAGTCTTTGAGCTGCTTCTTATCCTCCCAGCCGGTGCCATAGATGCGCTGCAACTGCGGATTGTTCTCGTCGCCACGCCAGTAGGCTCCGGCCACACTGAGCAGCTTAAAGGCGTTGGTTTTGATCTCCTTGGTGTTGGCAACATGCGGGCCGCGACACAGGTCCTCAAAACTGTCCTGGCGATAGGTTGTGAGCTGCGGCGGATGATCGATCTCATTGCCGTTGGGGTCGAGATACATACCGAACTCGTCCGGCGTCAGGAAGCGCTCGATCAACTCCAGCTTGTAGGGCTGATCCTTGAATAGCTCGCGTGCTTCATCCGGCGTGACCTCGCGCAGCTCGAAGTCAAATTTGCCTTTGATGATCTCCTGCATCCGCTTTTCGATCTGCTCCAGATCGTCGTCGCTGAAGCGCATCGGGTTACCATCATCGTCTACGCCAAGATCAAAATCGTAGTAGAAGCCATTTTCAACTGGCGGTCCGATAGCGAATTTGACCTTTGGGTAAATGTCGCGCACGGCTTGCGCCATGATGTGCGCCAGCGAATGACGAATACGGTACAACCTGGTCTCCTGATAGGGGACCTCTTGTTCTTGTAGGTCAACTGCTTCTGCCATGAGTCCTGCAATCCTTTCGAGAATCAGAAACCCCCCACACCCAGATTGGGGCGCGGGGGGGATTGCGCGGTTCCACCCAATTTAGGGCGCAGCCCAATGCTGGCTGCATCCTATCTCATTGGAGCCGATAACGAGGCCATCCGGCCAACTCTACTCTTCAGACACAGGTCTTGTGTTCAAGTTGGCGCTCTCAGGGGGTTTTCACACTGGGCTCCACTGGTGCCACTTCCAGCCTGGGCAGCACCTCTCTGATGTGGGTAGCAGTTTACTCGTCCTGATCAACGCGTTAAGGATTTTGAATTGTCTATACCCTAGCGCTTTGCTAGCAGCTTGTCAATAGTGGGCACAGGCCATGGGCTATGCTTGCTTGAGGGTCATCTCGGCAGATACCGCCTCCGCCTGCACAGGCTCAAATCCTCGGATGATCAACCACAATCCAATGAACAATTCAAAAGGAATGTAGGGAACGTACAGGGCAATGGGCAGCTCAATGCTGGGATCAGCGAGTTTGACCACTGAAGCGATCGTCACCAGGAAGACTGCCGCAAGGCCCCAGCCAGATAAGAACCGCGGAACCAGCTTGCCCTGGAACAGTAAGGCGTACCAAATCAGCGCACCCAGGCAGAAGAAAAGCATGTGCAAATCATAGCCTGTTCGATCAACTCCGTAGTACAAGACGCTCCCAAGACTCTGGAAAGCGGAGGCACTCGGGGCGCCAGCTTCAACAAACTCTTGACTCAAGGGAATAAGCGCGAAACCGCCCAATTTGCTGACGACCAGCACAATGGCTTCGACCATCCACCAGCCCAAAGCCACCAAAGCCAGGCTCTCGTTGACTTTACGTAGGGAGACATAAAGCAGCGAAGCAAGAACGACGATGCCGACGCAGTTGACAAGCTCAACCAGGATGCTGATCCGCATCAAAGCAGCGTTATCTGCGATACTCAGCATCACGCTCGAAATACCATCGCCACCGACGAACAATTCAGACCCAACCGCTGAGGCGTGCAAAACGCCAGTCAGTAAGCTGGCAGCAAATACGAAGACGAACGCAGCGCCCAAGAACCGTGCGGTATTCTTATCTCTTTCCGTGTTCATATCTTATCCGATCGTTAAGGGGGACTTATAAGGCTCAGAAGCAGCTTGCATCTATCTTCGCTACCTGAAGCACTTCTGATTGCTGGCCTACATCCTATACGATGTATCCTCCGCAGAAGTCGCAGCGAGGAAGCTGCATAGGCTCGCCCAGGCATTCACCCTGATGCCACTATTCGCCAACCGCCTCCACTTCCCTTAAAATTAGGGACGGACCGATCGTAACCGCCGACCTTGAACCTTGACATCGACTGGCAAGGATGGCCCCTATGCTGAAAGTCATTCTGCGCAACAACCGGCACATACCGCCGTTCAACGAGCCTGCCAGCAAGCTGCGCGTCTTGAACAAACCCCTGTGGCAGCTCCAGCGCGAGATTCTAGAACCCTTTGTTGAGACTGAAGTGGTGGTCAACAGCTTTGATACCATCCCGTCTGATGTGACGGAGATGCTCGTCTACGCGGATAATCTGTGGTTTGACGAAGCCTTCATCCAGACTTTTGTGAATGAAGCGCGCCGCCGCAAGAAGCCGGTGCGAGTCGCCTTCCGCGCAGACGACCCCGCCTACTTGCAGCAGGGTCTGCGTCAGGTGACCAAATCTTTTGAAAAACGCGGCGATCTCTACTATGCCGATCTGTGGTACTTCCCACTCGGCCCGAGTGACGGCGTTGAGCCGTTGATCATCAGCAGTGAGGCGCAGGCGGTTCCCTATTATCAACTCACGTCCAACGTGCCCTCGCAAGATGGCAAGGTGGTATGGTGGGTGCCTGAACGCAGCATGTGCCCGATTGATAGTTGGCTGCATCTCTTTTTTGCCAACACCGTCTTCGGTGTCTTCACCGAGGCCGTTCACTTCGATCAGCGCAGCGGCGATACCTCCTTCCGCTTTCGGATGGCCTGGCGGAACCTCAGTGGGCGTGCGCATGGTGGGTCACCCAATGAAGTGACAACGGGCACCAACGCGAATATCGATCCGAGTACCGTCTTTCATGGGTTAGTGGTGATTGGCGACGATGTGACAATTGGTCCGGGCTGTGTGATCTCCAACTGTATCATCGGGGATGGTGTCACGCTGGCTCATGCCAACAGCTTTTCGATGAGTATCCTGGGCGATGGCTGCTACTTTCCAGGCGGCGCTAGCGCCTCCTTCACCACCTTCTTCGATAAATCTCAGGCAGCCTTAGGTGCCTCGCTGGAGATGAGCATCGTCGGGCGCAATACCTACATCGGCGGCGGCACCGTGCTAACCAACGTCAACTTGCTGCCGCAGCGTTTTGTGTTGAATGTGGACTACGAACCCCATGAGGTCGAGGTACCTGTGTTAGGCTCCTGTGTGGGGCACAATTGTCGCCTTGGCCCCGGTATGATCGTCTATCCGGGCCGCATGATCGAATCAGACGTGGTACTCATGGCTTCACCGACGCGCCGTGTCATCATGAACGACATCAGCTTTGAAGAGAGCGACCATCACGCGTCAGAACTGGGCAATCTCCATCCACGCTTGTATCCGAGGCAGGATCAACAGAGGGCAGACTCATGGTAGAACCATCCATAGAGGCGCCAGACTTTGAACCGTCTGGCGATCAGTTTGTTTTTATCATCCACCCGATCGACCCGAAGAAGGACGTTGGGCGGCGTTATCCACTGCTAGGCAAAATCTTGACGGAAGACCAGATCGATTTTTTCGGGCGGCGCTGGCCGCCGGTTTATGTCTCGCACATCACTGGCATTCAATCGCAAGAAACGGGTAAGGTGATCGACGGCCACTTTGTTGCGGTGCCCTACACTCCTCGTCGGATGCTGCAACTGCCGGTGGGCGAGGTCTACAACAAGATCGTCAAGGCTGGCAAGATGGCCGAACGCCTCGGAGCAGGAATCATGGGGTTGGGTGCTTTTGCCAGCGTTGTCGGTGATGCAGGTGTCACGGTCGCGCAACGCTCCACGATTGCCATCACAACCGGAGATGCCTACACGGTGGCGATGGGTGTCGAGGCAGTATTGGAAGCTGGCCGCCAAATGGGGACTGACATTGCCTCAGCGACGGTCGCTGTGGTCGGTGCGTCCGGCGCGATTGGCGCGGCCAGCTCGCAGCTCTTGGCGCGCCATGCTGGGCGTTTGATCCTGGTGGGGCGGCGCGAACGACGCCTCAATGTGGTGCGAGAGCAGTGCGAGGGCTTCAACGCCGACGTGAGTATTAGCACCGATATTGCCTCCATCTACGAAGCCGACCTGATCCTCAGTGCAACCAGCGCCGTTAGCGCAATTATCGAGCCGGAGCACCTCAAGCCCGGTGCAGTGGTCTGTGATACAGCCATCCCGCGTGATGTGTCGCTCAAGGTGATCCGCCAGCGCGACGATGTGCTGGTGATTGAAGGTTGCGTGGTTGATGTGCCAGGCCAGGTGAACTTCAACTTCAATTTTGGCTACCCAAAGCGTCGCGCACTGGCCTGCATGGCCGAGACAATGGCGCTGACCTTGGAAGGCCGC